>DATBLL010000260.1:0-18152 GCA_036555425.1 Alphaproteobacteria bacterium
CGTGGCGGTGATCCGCGTCGGCGGCGCCACCGAGGTCGAGGTGAAGGAGCGCAAGGATCGCGTCGACGACGCGATGCACGCGACCCGCGCCGCGGTCGAGGAAGGCATCGTGCCGGGCGGCGGCGTGGCGCTGCTGCGCGCCATCAAGGCCCTCGACAAGCTGAAGCCCGACAATGACGACCAGCGCGTGGGCGTCGACATCGTGCGGCGCGCACTCTCGTGGCCGGCGAAGCAGATCGCCAGCAACGCCGGCGCCGACGGCTCGGTCGTGGTCGGCAAGATCCTCGAGACCGGCGACTACAGCTACGGCTTCGACGCGCAGGAGATCGCCTATAAGGATCTCTTGAAGGCGGGCATCATCGACCCCACCAAGGTGGTCCGCTGCGCCCTCCAGGACGCGGCGTCGGTCGCCGGCCTGCTCATCACCACCGAGGCGATGGTCGCCGAGAAGCCGGAGAAGAAGGCGCCGGCCGGCGGTCCCCCGGGCGGCGACATGGGCGGCATGGGCGGGATGGATTTCTAGTCCGCGCCCGGACCCACGTTCCAAACAATGGGCCGCGCCTCAGACGAGGCGCGGCCCTTTTTTTCGTACCCGCTGGGCGAAACGCGACCGGCACCGGAACGTCGCGCGGCGGTGACCGGCCGTGTGGGCTAAGCTTGGGGTGCCGCAATGCGGGGGATCGCGATGCGCGCAACGGCTGTTCTGCTCGTCCTGTTTCTTTCGTTCCTCATTTCGATTCCGGCCTCGGCCGGTCCCGGAATGTCAACATACCCCGCATTTTTTCCGCCATCGGGCGCGCAAGCGGCATGCACCGCGCTGGCGAGGATGGCCCTCGGAAAATAGGGATTCGAGATCGGCTCAAGCAACGAGTTCGTCACCCTTGGCGACACTCCGCGCTACACCGCATCGATCCATTGCCACTCTTCCCGCGGCTTGCGGTTGTGACCGTCGCAGGTCCGGAGGCGAGCGCGGCGGAACACGATGCCAAATTCATGGCTGAGATCGTGGCTGGTATTCGCAATCGAAGTGACCGGTTGGGCGCGAGAGTGTTGGCGCTTTGATGTTCTTATTTTGTTCTTGACACGCGCGGCGCCGTTCCTTAGCTTGGACGACCACCACGCTGGTCGACCCATGACGGAACCCCGCGCGACGGACGACGATTTCGGCACCGACGAGGACGAATACCGGGATTACGCGAATTGCTCGATCGCCGGGATCGAGGATGTCGGTGGCCAACACATCCACTGGGTCGACGACGACGGGTGCATCTGCGAGGTCAACGCGGACGAGTACCGCCTCGTCGATCAATACGAGGCGGCGCGGCGGCGCCAGGCCGAGGCCGAGGCGCTCGCCGAGCGGCGCTGGCGGAAACCCGCGCCCCCGCCCCCGCCGCCCGAGCCCGAGCCCGAAGCGATTCCGCCGGCCGGTAAGTTGACCGCGCGACAGGAGGAATTCTGCCGGAGCTATGCCGCGCAGCCCGTCGCGGCGCGCGCGGCGGTGCTGGCGGGCTACGCCGAGGAGAACGCCACGAACCACGGCTCCCGCCTGCTCAAGAACCCGATCGTGCTGGCGCGAATCGCGGCGCTGCGCGCCGAGCGCAACCTCCGCTACGTGCTCGAACCGGACACGCTCCAGGACAAGCTCGAAGCCGTCTTCTTCGATGCCCTCACCGACCGCAATCATGCGGCTGCGGTTGCGGCGCTGCGCCTTCAGGCCGGGCTCGGTCGGCTGCCGACGCGACCCGCCACGGCAGCGAGCGCTGCCGACGCCGGGCATGCGGCCCCGCAGCCGCAGGCGACGAAGCGGCGCCCAACCGCGCGAAAAGCCTACAAAAGCCTAGGTCGCCGCCGCAAAAAGCCTAGGAAAGCCTACAAAAGCCTATGAAAGCCTACGTTAGCGCAAAACTAGGCTTTCCCCGGCTTTCCTCGCCTTTTCTCGTCAGCGAAGCCGCGGAGCGGCGAGCATCGCGAGATCGAACGGATTGGCGATTTTGGGCAGGCAGTCTTCGACGGTGACGCGGGCCATCGCGCGGCCCGCCTCAGGCGAGCAGGCGCATCGCGACGAAGCAGAGGACGCTGAGGCCCGTGACCGCCGCAATATAGGTGACGGCACCTTCGAGCCACTGGAAGAATCCGCCCATCAAACCCTCCCGTGCGTGCAATATCGCCTCGTCCAAAGCCCATGCGGGCCGGAACCGCCATCTCAACGTCAAGGCGCCGGAAAAGTTCCCGCGCGCCGCGCGGGGCGGCGTGGATTTCATTCAGGATGCTTAATGCATCGATAATATTCTAGGGCCGCGGCGGCGCCCCGAAGGCGCGCTCGATCGCCGACGCGATCGGGTGAAACGTGAAGCGCACCGTGTGGCGGCCCGCCGGCACGAACACGGCGCGGAACAGCACGTTGGCGCGATAGACCGCGGCCGGCGCGCCATCGAGGCGCGCGCGCCAGGCGGGATGAAAGAGGTCGTGGAGCACGAGCATCGCCGGGCCGGCGGTGTCGACGGCGACCACGACCTCGTCGTGGCGATAGAGCTCGATCTTGGCGCTCGCGGTGCCGCCTCGCGGGGGCGCGACGCTCGGCCATTCGGGCGGCATGCGTTCGAGCACGACCGCTTCGCGCGGATCGGCGGGCCACGAACCGGTCTCGATCAGGCGCCGCGTGTCGGCGACGGCGATCGCGGTCGCGAGCCGCGCGCGCGGCAGCGCCCGCGGATTCGCGTAGAGATAGGCCTTGCCGATGCGGCCGAGGGGCGCGAGATCGCCGGGCCGCAATTTCGGGTCGATGCCCTCGATCGGCGCGCCCGCCGCAAGGTAGCGGATCCCGAGCATGTCGGCCATCGCCGAGCGGTAGCTCGGGAACAGCGGCGTGAAGGCGCGGCGCGGCAGATCGGAGCCTTCGCCGGCGCCGGTCGCCTTCTCGTAGTCGCTCCAGCGCAGCGGATTGTAGCCGAGCGTGGCTTCGAGCCCGAGCGCCAGCGGCGCGTTCTGCCACGGCCCGCCCAGCCCCAGGATCTCGACGCGATAATGCCGGCCCGCCGCCCGCTCGGCGGCGAGGCGCCGCGCGAGATCGGCCGCGAGCGCGTCCGGGCGCGTGCCGTCGAGCGGCGCGTAGTCGCCGGGATCGCGCGCGTTGATCGCCATGCCGGAATTGTGCCACGCGAGATCGGCGGCCAGCGTCGCCGCCAGGATCGCGCCCGCCAGCGCCGGCGTCGTGCGCCAGCGGGCCGCGAGAATCACGGCCACGGCGGCGAGGACGAGAAATCCCGCCGCGATGGCCGCGGCTCGTGCCGAGACGCCGAGGTGCCCATGCTCGGATGCGAAGGCCAACGCGGCCGCGACAACGATCGCCGCCGCCAGACCGAGAAGGGCCCAGGCGCGCCCCGAAACTTTGGGCGGGCCCTCGGCGATGAGGCGGTGCGCGAGATATCCGCCGAGCACGGCGAGCGCGAAGCCGACGATGAAGACGGCATCGGCGGGACGCCGGTAGAGCGCGACGCCCGGAATCTCGTAGAGCGCGCGGAACGCCGGCGTGTAATCGCCGAGCGCATAGAGCGCCGCCACGGCGAAGACGATGACGAAGAAGCGGACGGCGCCCGCGCCGAGGCGGCCGCCGGCGATGCCGTGATAGAGGCAGAGCAGCGCCGGAATCGCGCCCCCATAGAGATAGGTCTGGGCGCGATCGGTCTGGTTCGCGTAGTCGCCCCAGGCAAAGGCGCCGGGGCCCCAATAGAGGTCGGCTTCGTGCAGCGTGCCGAAATAGTCCGGGATCGCGATGGTAAGAAGGCTCCACGGCGCCAGCGATCCCACGGCCGCGGCGCCGTAGGCGATCGACGGGCGGTTGCTCGACGCCGCCATCTCCGCCGTGAGCAGCAGCGGAACGGCGAGCAGCGCCGCGCCGCTGATTGCGGCCGCGGCCAGTGGGATCGCGCGGCTGGCCAGAAACCGCAGTCGTCCGCGCGCGGTGACGGCGGCGTAAACCGCGTAGCCCGCGAGCACGAGGCAGCCCAGGAACGCGACCTGGTCGCGCCCCACCGCCATGATCGCCGCGGCGACGGCGAAGGCGACGGCATGGCGGACCGAGCGCCGATGGAGCGCCTCCATCAGCAGCCACAGCGCCAGCGGCAGCATGCCGTAGCTGAGGATCTGCGTGGTGTGCTGGAGCCGCGCCGCCGAAGCACCGCCGAACATGAACGCCAAACCCGCCACGAGGCCGCCCTCGAGCCGCCACCCGCTGCGCCGGAAGACGAGCAGCATGCCGATCCCGCCGGGCAGCAGGCCGGCGAGCGTGGCCGCGTCCATGTGCGCGAAGGTCGGCGCCGCGTCGAGCAGCGCCAAAGCCAGCATGACCGGCGAGAAGATCAGCGATTGCGGATCGGCGAGCTGGAGATGCCCGCTATAGACGTAAGGAGCCCAAGCCGCCGATTGGCCGCCATGCAGCGATGCCGCCAGGAATCTGAGCTGCGGATAGAAATGGTTCTTGGAGTCCCACGGTATCGTGAGGCCGCCGAGGAACCACGGCCAACACCAAAGCGCCCATAACGCGACCAGCAGCACCGCGGTCCACGCCAGCGTCAAACCGCGGCCGCGCCCCGGTTCTCCCGCGCGCTGTTGCAATGCGTCTCCCGCTGGCCTAGGCGAAGGCAACATGAGTTTCCCCTGCGCGCGAGCGCCACGGCCGGCGCCGTGAACTTCGGTGACCCGTCACTTGATTGCGCTGAACGCGGAACGCAGTAGAATTTAATCAGGCATCGCCCGATCATGAACAAGGCCGAAACGCAGCGTTTCCTCCCCATCTCCGGCAACGTGCTGCCGCGCTTCGCCGGTATCCCGACCTTCATGCGCCTGCCCCACATCGGCGTCGGCGAGGCCAAGGCGGCCGAGGTCGAGATCGGCCTCATCGGCGTGCCGTGGGACGGCGGCACGACCAACCGCCCCGGCGCGCGACACGGGCCGCGCCAGATGCGCGATCAATCGACCCTGATGCGCAACGTGCACCACATCACCGGCGTCGAGCCCTATCGGCTCGCCCATTGCGCCGATCTCGGCGACACGCCGGTGAACCCGGTCGATCTCGCGGATTCGCTGGCGCGCATCGAGGATTTCTTCGCCACGGTGCGCGCGGCCGGCGTGGTTCCGCTTTCGGCCGGCGGCGATCACCTGGTCACGCTGCCGATCATGAAGGTGCTGGGCAAAGGGCGGCCGGTCGGCCTCGTCCATTTCGACGCCCACACCGACACCTGGGACCGCTACTACGGCGAATACAAATATACGCACGGCACGCCGTTTCGCCGCGCGATCGAGGACGGCGTGCTCGACCCCAAGCGCACGGTGCAGATCGGCATTCGCGGCTCGCTCTACACGCCCGAAGACAAGGATTGGGGCCTCGCCCAGGGCATCCGCGTGATCGAGATCGAGGAGTTCAACGCGCTCGGCGTCGAGAAGACGATCGCCGAGGCGCGGCGCATCGCCGGCGACGGCCCTACTTATGTGAGCTTCGACGTCGACGGCCTCGACCCCGTCTACGCGCCCGGCACCGGCACGCCCGAGATCGGCGGCTTCAGCACGGCCGAGGCGCAGCAGATGATCCGCGGCTTGAGGGGCCTCGACATCGTCGGCGCCGATGTCGTCGAGGTCTCGCCGCCCTTCGATCCCTCGGGCATGACGGCGCTCGTCGGCGTGACGATGATGTGGGAAATCCTCTGCCTCATGGCCGAGCGCATCGGCCGCCAGAAGGGGCGGACCAACTAGTCCGCCCCGTCGTGATCGTCACCCGTTTTGCGCCGAGCCCGACCGGGCTCATCCATCTCGGCAGCGCCTACTCGGCCCTCTTCGCGGAGCAGGCGGCGCGCGAAGCCGGCGGCCGCTTCCTGTTGCGCATCGAGGACGTGGACCGCACGCGCTGCCGGCCGGAATTCGCCGACGCGATCTTCGAAGACCTCGCCTGGCTCGGCCTCCGCTGGGAAGAGCCGGTACGGCGGCAATCGGAGCATTTCGCCGACTACCGCGCGGCGCTGGCGCGTCTCGCGGCGATGGAGCTTCTCTATCCCTGCTTCTGCACCCGCGCCGAGATCATGGCCGAGATCGCGGCCGCCGGCGCGGCGCCGCATGGCGACCCATTGCAGGGGTCGGGGGGCCCGCTCTATCCCGGCACCTGCCGCCGCCTCGATCCCGGCGAGCGCGCGGCCCGCCTCGCGCGCGGCGACAATCACGCGCTGCGCCTCGACGTCGCCAAGGCGGCTGCGATGACGGGACCGCTCACCTGGCACGATCGCGCGCGTGGCGAGCAGCTTGCGCGGCCCGAGCTGCTCGGTGACGCCGTGCTGGCGCGCAAGGACGTGCCGACGAGCTATCACCTCGCGGTGACGCTCGACGATCACGTCCAGGGCATCACACTCGTAACGCGCGGCGAGGATTTGTTCGTGCCGACGCACACGCACCGCCTCCTGCAGGCGCTGCTCGGCCTCGCCACCCCCGACTATCATCATCACAAGCTGCTGACCGGCCCCGACGGCCGCCGCTTCGCCAAGCGCGACCGCTCGCTGACCCTGCGCGCGCTGCGCGAGTCGGGCCGCACGCCCGCCGAAGTGCGCGCAATGGCAGGGTTTCCAGCGTAGGGGCGCGTGAGACGCCGCCGCTACGAGAAATAGCGCAGCCACACATAGACGTGACTGATAGCGACCGAAACGATCATCATCGGCATGGCATAGAGCGTGTAGGTGAGGAACTTGAAGCGCACGCCATTGCGCTCGGCGATGCCGGCGACGGTCAAGTTGGCCGAAGCGCCGATGAGCGTACCATTGCCGCCAAGGCACGCGCCGAGCGAGAGGCACCACCACAGCGGATAGATCGCCTCCGGCCCGCCCAGGCTCGGCGCCATCGCCTTCACGAGCGGGATCATCGTCGCCACGAACGGGATGTTGTCGATGATCGCCGAGAGGAACGCCGAGGCCCAAAGGATCGAATAGCCGGCGAGCTTCACGTCGCCGCCGGTGGCCTTGACCAGCGAATCGGCGAGGATCTTCAAGAGGCCGCCGACCTCGACCGAATGTACGACGATGAAGAGGCCGCAGAAGAAGAAGATCGTGATCCACTCCACCTCGTTGAACGCATGGATCACCTTCTCCGTCTGCTTCTCGGCGTGATGGCCGTAGCAATCGAGCACCAGCAGCAGCGCGGCGCCGAGCATGGCGATGGTGCCGGGCTCGAGATGGATCGTGCGCGCCAGCACGAAGGCCACGATCACGAACGCCAGCACGCCCATCGACTGCCTGAGCAGCAGCACATCGGTGATCGCCTCGCGCGCGCTCATCTTCATCAGGCGGTCGGTGCGCTCGGGATGGGCCCTGAGCTTGCGGCCCCAGACCAAGTGCTGCATTCCGAGCTGCACGGTCATCACCACGACGATGACCGGCGTCAGATGGATGACGAACTCGTTGAACGAGAGCCCGACCAGCGAGCCGATCATGATGTTGGGCGGATCGCCGATCAGCGTCGCCGTACCGCCGATGTTCGAGGTCACGATCTCGGTGAAAAGGAAGGGATAGGGCGGGAATTCCATCTCCTTGCAGATCGCGAGCGTCACCGGGGCCACGAGCAGCACCGTGGTGACGTTGTCGAGAAAGGCCGAGAAGACGGCGGTGACCAGCGAAAGCGAGACCAGCATGCCGGCGGGGCTGCCCTTGACCCATTGCGCCGATTTGATCGCGACGTATTGGAAGACGCCGCATTTCCGCGTGATCGCCACGATGATCATCATGCCGGTCAGGAGCGTGATCGTGTTCCAGTCGATGCCCTTGGTGAGCGCCTGCTCCTGGCTCAGGAGTCCGATCGCCACGACCACGGTGGCGCCGAGCAGGGCAATGACCGCGCGATTGAGCCGCTCGGTCATGATCGCGGCGTAGACGATCACGAGGACAATCGTCGAGACCCAGAGCGGGCTCAGACCGAACCAGACCTGCGGCGCTACACCCGTACCATGCATCGGCCGAAACCCTCCCCAATCGGGGCCGGCGGCCCCTGCGCCCTGCATACCCCCCGCGGGCGCGACGGCCGGGTTTAGGGTGCGGCGCCGGCTATGGCAAGAATTTCGAACCGGCGCGGGCTTAAGCCAACGCTCCTGCGATCGCACGCAGGGCGCGATCGCCCCAGAACAGCGCCATCGCGACGAAAGTCGGCGGCAGCGCGGCGACGATGAGTCGGCCGGCGCCGATGCTCTCCTCGTCGAACTTGCCGCGCAGCAGCGCATAGCCGGCCGGATTCGGCGCGTTGGCGATGACGGTGAGCCCGCCGCCCGCGATCGCGCCCGCGACCAGCGCATATTTGAACTCCTCGCTCACGCCCTGGACCAGTGAGCCGAGATAGGTCAGCGCCGCATTGTCGGTGATCGCGGTCAGGGCCGTGGCGCCCAGGAACAGCACGGTGCCGTCGAGCCCCTGCAGCAGCGGCTGCAGCCACCAGCTTTGCAGGCCGCCGAGCGTCACGAGGCCGGCGAGGAAGAAGCCGACGAGCAGCGCCTCGCGCAGGATGAGCGGGCTCTGATGGCGCGCATAGGCCTCGGTGTAGCCGAGGAAGAAGAGGAAGAGGCCAAGAAAGACCGCGGGGTAGTGGTTGAAGAACACGACCGCCGCCAGGAACGCGAGGTGGATGAGACTGACCACGAGCGGAATCGGGGGCGCCGCCGGCACGTCGCCGGCGCCGATGGCCGCGAGCTGGCGCCGCAGGAGCCAGGTCAGCGCCGCGGCGTTCAAGAAGACGGCGATGCCGGCGCGGATGCCGAAGAGCGAGGCGACGTGGCCGAAATCCCAGTTCCACGTGCCGGCGACCATGAGGATCGGCGGCGCCGCGTAGGGCGTGAGCGCGCCGCCGATCGAGACGTTGACGAACAGCGTGCCGACGATCGCGTATTTGGCCTTCTCTGTCAGCGCCGCGCCGAGGAAACGGTCGCGCAGGATCAGTGCGGCCAGCGTCATCGCCGCGGGTTCGGTGATGAGCGAGCCCATCAGCGGGCCGAAGCTCATCACCGCGAAGAACAGCGCCGCGTTGCGCGGCATCGGCAGCAGCCGGGCGACCAGCGACAGCAGCGCCTCGGCCATGCGGATCACGGGCCGGGTCGCCGCGATGACCATCGCGACGAAGACGAAGGCCGGCTCGGTGAAGTCGCGCGATTCGATGTAGCGCAGCGCCTCCTTGAGGCCGCCATGGGCGGCGATCAGCGCGAAGGCGGCCGCGGCCCAAAGCCCGAAGACGCACTCGACCTCGCCGAGCAGATGCCAGAGCCCGGCATGCCTCGGCCGGACATGGGCGAGATGCTCGAAGAAGCGGGTGGAGAAAGTGTGCAGCAGGGCCGCGGCAAACAGCACCGCCGCAGCAATCTCCATGAATCCGGGCGAGGTCACGGCCGGGCGGTGGGCGGAGCGCCGTCGGTTCGCTAGCGTTCAGCGGCGCACATGCGCCGGCGCGACTATCTCGGTCATCGCCGCGGCCGGAGTCAACGGCCGCGGGATCACGCTCCCATGAATCCGCCGGCGAGGGCCAGGCGGACCAGCTCGACCACGTTACGCGTGCCGGTCTTGTTCATGATGTTGGCGCGGTGGATGTCGACGGTGCGCACGCTGATTCCGAGCCGCTGCGCGATCGCCTTGCTGGTGAGCCCCTTGCTGACATAGCCCAGGATCTCGCGTTCGCGGTCGGTCAAGCGCGCCAGCGCCGAAGCGGCCTTCTCGTCGATGCCGCCCGCGGGCTGGGCTTGGCGCTTGCCGGCGAGCGCGTCGCGCACGGCGCCGATCAGCTCGTCCTCGTCGCAGGGTTTCTGCAGGAAATCGGTGGCGCCGGCCTTCATGGCCTTGACCGCGAGGCCGATATCGCCGTGGCCGGTGACGAAAACGATGGGCTCTTCACGGCCGCGCTTCCGCAATTCGTCCTGCAGCTCCATGCCGCTCATGCCCGGCATGCGGATGTCGAGCAGAACGCAGCCGCGCGGCAGCTTCTCCGCCTCGTTCAGGTAGCCCGCGGCATCGGCGTATTGGCGCGTCTCGTAGCCGTGCATGCCGAGGAGTTGGGCCATGCTGTCGCGCACCGCCGCGTCGTCGTCCACGATGTAGACCGCCGCCCGTCCCATGCACTCACCCTCCCGCCAGATTCAACGTGAAGACGAAGCGGTGGCGGTTCCGCTCGCCGTGTTCGTACCAAATACGGCCCCCCTGCGCCTCCGCCAAGCTGCGGCTGATCGCCAAGCCGAGCCCCATACCCTCGGTCTTGGTGGTGAAGAACGAATCGAAGATGCGGTCGCGGTCCTCCGCCGGCACGCCGGGCCCGGTGTCGGCCACGGCGATGTGCGCCTGCCCGTCCCGCTTCGCCGCCGCGATCTCGACCGCGCCGTCTTTCACATCATGCTCTACGATCGACTCGAATGCATTCGTAATTAGATTTACGAGTATCTGCGTAGTCTGCACGCGGTCGGCGCTGACGATCAATCCCGCGATGTCCGCGGCCACGCGCACCGGAATCTCGCTCGGGCGCTTGGCGACGCGCACCAGCGCCACCGCCTCGCCGACGGCGTCGGCGAGATCGAATTCGCTCGTCGAGAATTCGCCGTAGCGCAGGAAATCGTGCAGGCGCTGCACGGTCTGCGCCGCGCGCACGCCCTGCGCCTCGGCCTTCAGCAGCGGCTCCAGCACCTGGTCCGCCGTGCCGCCGCGCTCGAGCTGCGCCTTGCCGACGCGCACGTAGTTGAGCAGCGCGGTGAGCGGCTGATTGAGCTCGTGGGCAAGGCCGGTGGCGATCTCGCCGCCGGTGCTGAGCCGCGCCAGATGGCTCACCTCGTCGCGCAGTTTTTCGCGTGCCGCTTCCTGTTTGCGGCGCTCGTCGACCAGCACGCCGGTGAACAGCACGGTGACCGCGAGCGTCATCATCAGCGCCTGCAGCTCGATGACGGCGGTCGCGCCGATATTGTCGTGGATCGCATCGGCCATGAGCACGAACTGGCTGGTGAAGCACACGACTGCGGCACCCGAGAGGCCGTGGCGCACGGCGATCCACACCGCGGGCGCGAACAGCACGTAGAAGTATTTGAACTCCTGCGGCAGCGACACGCCGGCGAGGAACCACAGGCACGCTCCCAGCGCGGCCGCCTGCGCGATCATCTCGGCGATACCGACCGCGGGCCGCTGGAGCCGCCGCAGCCGCAGCAGCAGCGGCGCCGTCACTGCGATGCCGATCGCATCGCCGACCCAATAGCGCAGCGTCGCTTCGCCGAAGCGATCGGCCGGCAGGGCTCCGAGGGCCACATAGACGCCGACGACGAGGGCCGCCACCGTCGCCGCGCCGGCGATGGCGGCGCCCGCCAGCAGCGCCATGTCGCGGACCGATTCGAGCTTCGCGTCGAAGCGCAGCGGCTGGCTCAGCAGCCAGGCGATGCCGGTGTAGGCGGCGGCATTGGCGAGATTGGCCAAGAGCGAGACGTGAAACGGCGCGATCAGCCCGCGCAGCACCGTATCCGAAAGCAGGCCGGCGACCAGCAGCAGCGGCGCGTAGCGCAGGCCGAAGACGAACAGCAGCGCCAGCGACAGGCCGGGCGGCGGGCTCCAGGGCGTGATGTTGTAGCCGAGGAACGGATAGATCATGCTCGCCCAGTCGAGCAGCAGGTAGAGGCCGAGATAGCTCGCGATCAGCGCCGCCTGCTGCCAGCCCTTGGGCAGGCGCACCGGCGCGCGACCCGCGATCAGCAGACCCGAATGCATCGCGAGTTGGTTCGTGCGCTGGCTCGCCATCGGCGTTTCCGCGGTCTCCCAACTAGGCGGTCGCGGCGGGCGGCAAAGGCCAGGGCTGCGCCCGCTCGAAGGCGCGCGCCGCCCGCAGCACCAAGGCGTCTTCGTCGTGCCGGCCCACGATTTGCAGGCCGACCGGCAATCCGTCCGCCAGTCCGCACGGCACGCTCGCGGCCGGATTGCGCGAGAGATTGAACGGATGGCTGAACGGCGTCCAGTCCACCCAGGCGCTTTCGCCGGGCGGCTCGGGCGCCACCTTGCCGACGCCGAAGGCGGTAACGGAGAGCATCGGCGTCAGCAGGAGGTCGTATTCCTGGAAGAAACGATTGACGCGGAAGCCGAGCTCGCGGCGCGCCATCTGGGCGCGGATATAGTCGGCGGTCGAATAGCCGCCGCCGACTCGCGCCGTCTCGATGAGGCCGGGATCGACGAGGTGGCGCTTCTCGAGCGAGATGCCCTCGACGACGACATGCGCGGTCGAGAACCAGTGCTTCACGAAGATGTCGTCGGCGGGGCCGATTTCGGGCTCGGCCGCCTCGACGCGCGCGCCGAGCTGCTTGAAGACCTTCGCCGCCGCCGCGGCCTTTGCGGCCACGCCGGGCATCACGCGCTTGCCGCCGAGCGTCGGGCTCCAGGCGATGCGCAGGCCTTTGACGCCGCCGTTGAGGTTTTTCAGGAAATCCTCGCCCGGCCGGCGTGGCGCGTACCAATCGCGCCAATCGGCCTGCGCCAGCACCGACAGCATCAGCGCGGCATCGGACACGGTGCGCGTCATCGGACCGACATTGGCGAGCGTGCCGAACGGCGAGAGCGGCCAGGCCGGCACGCGGCCGAAGGTCTGCTTGAAGCCGAAGATGCCGGTGAAGGCGGCCGGAATGCGGATCGAGCCGCCGCCATCGGTGCCGACATGGAGGGCGCCCATGCCCATCGCCGCCGCCACCGCCGCGCCGCCCGAGGAGCCGCCCGGCGTCATCTCCGGGTTCCAGGGATTGCGCGTGATGCCGGTGAGCGGGCTGTCGGTGACGCCTTTCCAGCCGAATTCCGGCGTCGTCGTCTTGCCAAGCAGCACGGCGCCGGATTCTTTGAGGCGCGCCGTGACCGGCGCGTCGTCGTTCCAGGCCTGGTGGGGATCGACGGTGAGCGAGCCGCGCAGCGTCGGCCAGCCCTTGGTGAGGATGATGTCCTTGATCGTCGCCGGCACACCGTCGACGGGTCCGAGCGGCTTGCGCTTGGCCCAGCGCCTCTCCGAGGCGCGCGCCGCGGCGAGCGCGGCCTTCTCGTCGACGAGGACGAATGCGTTGAGCGCCGGATTATGCCTGGCAACGCGCGCCAGCGCGGCCTTCGCCGCCTCGACCGGCGAGGCCTTCTTGGACTTGTAGAGGCGGACGAGCTCGGTGGCGGGAGAGAGCGCCAGATCGGTGGTCATTGATGCAAGCCCTGGGCGATGGCGACGTAGTCGGGCTCGTCCGGGCCGATGAGGCCGTGGCGAACCAGGAAGTCGATGATGACGAGATTGCAGTTGAACTTGAACCGCTCGGTATCGCGCACGATGGCAGCGACCTCGTCGATGGGCATCAGCCTGAACTCCTCGATCTCGCCGTCGTGGCAGACAGGGCGAAAATCGCCCGGCAGCTCGAGGTCGTAGCAGAACAGCACGTCGGGCCGGAGCCCTTCTTGGGTTTCGGCGCAATAGGTGATGGCGCCGACCGGGCTGGCGGCATTCGCCCGATTCTCGGCGATGCCGGCTTCCTCCTCGCATTCCTTGACCAGGCACTCCTGGGCCGTCATGCCGTAGGGCAGCCCACCGGCAACCGTGTTGTCGAGCAGACCAGGATAGGTGTGCTTGTCACGCGAGCGCCGCCCTATCCACATGGAAATCCTGCCATTTCTCCGTACGTATCCATTCAAATGGACCCCGTACGCTCGTACGCCGAATAAAGGTACGGCTGCACGTTCCATGGCGAACAGGGCAGGTGCACCAAAGGCGGGGGTGACCGCGTACGGCCCATCACGCCAGGGAGACATAATCTCTTGTGATTTCAATGATCTTAGTACAATATCGACGGCAGCCGTACGTGCTTCGAAGTTGGTGAGTTCCGGATTGAGTACGACCGTGCGTTCGCTTACCTGAAACACGTCCGCGTACGGCCGTACGGCCTCAGCCATGTCTTGGCGCACGAAGCCGACGTGTACGCCATTGATCTGAAAAGGCCGGTAGCGCGAAAGGTCGCGCCGGTTGCAGCTGCGGATGCGATCAAGGTAGCTCATGGCGGCTCTATCGGCGGACAGCGGGCTTTGCCGATCTCAACGCGTCGCATACCCCATGGTCTGCGGCAGCCAAAGTACGATTTCGGGGAATGCGATGAGGATCAGGATCGCTAGGGCCAACATGAGCATGTAGGGGATCGCGGCCTTATTGATCTCGGACAGCGGCGCCTTGGTGATCGATTTGATCACCACGAGGTTCATCGCCACCGGCGGCGAAATGAGGGCGAGTTCGAGATTGATGGTCAGCAGCACCCCGTACCACACCTTGTCGATGCCGAGCTGATTGAGCACCGGCAGCAGGACGGGCGTGGTGATGAGGATGATCGAGATCGATTCCAGGACCAGCCCGAGCACGAACAGCAGCGCCATCACGGCGAGCAGAAACTCGAGCTTCGTCAGCTTGTATTCGATCACGAGCCGCACGAGCTCGTCGGGCACGCGCAGCTTGGTCAAGACGTCGCCGAACATCGCCGCGCCGATGATGATGAGGAAGAGCACGGCCGAGGTGCGCGCGGCTTCGGCGGCACCCGTCCAGACGTCGCGGAGATTCAGCGTGCGGTAGATGACGAAGGCGATGATCAGCGCCCAGAGCGAGCCCGTGCCCGCCGCCTCGGTGGCGGTGAAGATGCCGAAATACATGCCGAGCAGAACGAAGGGCGGCAGCGTCAGCGCCCAGAACGACGAGCGCACCGCGCCCCACATCTCGCCGGCGCTCGCGCGGGGCGGGCGCAGATGGCGCGTGCCGAGGCGCTTTTCGCGCCTGAGCTCGGTGATCATGCAGTAGAGCGCGAAGATGCCGGCCAGCATGAGTCCGGGCACGACGCCGGCCATGAACAGCGCGCCGATCGAGGATTCGGCCACCACCGCGTAAAGCACCATCGGCGCCGAGGGCGGAATGAGGATGCCGAGCGTGCCGCCGCCGGCCACGGCGCCATAGGCGCTCTTGGGGTCGTAGCCGTATTTCAGCATCTGTGGGATGGCGGCGGTGCCGATGGTGAGCGCGGTCGCGACCGACGAGCCCGAGATGGCGGCGAACACCGTACAGGCGGCGATGGTGGCGATGCCGAGCCCGCCCGGCAGGTGGCCGAAGA
Organism: Alphaproteobacteria bacterium; assembly: GCA_036555425.1. Lineage (GTDB taxonomy): Bacteria > Pseudomonadota > Alphaproteobacteria > Bin65 > Bin65 > SBBV01. Next base: position 15,125 of record DATBLL010000260.1, read on the forward strand.
GCGTGTTGGCGGTCTTGTAAAGGTCGTCGACGACGCGGCCCTTCACCATGAAGCGCGCCATCAGCATGAACAGCGGGATGGCGACGAGGAGAAAGACGTTGAGCTTGCCGAACGCCATCTCGCCGACGCCGGCGACCTTGCCCTCGACCAGCAGCAGCACCACGAGCGAGAACAGGAACATGCCGGCATACATCGGCATGCCGAGATAGAGCAGCACGATCAGCGCGCCCAGCAGCAGCAGAAACGTCATTCGAGCGGGCCCGCCTTGAGCCGCGCGATCTCGCGCGCCGCCTCGTCCGCCGCCTCGCCGCCCGCATCGAGCCCGCGCGCCACGCGCAGCAGCTGCATCAGCGCCGCCAGCAGCATCAGCGCGAAGCCGACCGGCACCAGCGCCTGGATCCACCAGAGCGGCACCGCATCGACGTCGGTCATCATGCCGGTCATGCGGGAGAACGCGACCATCGCCGAGCCCTCCCAGATCATGAAGGCCGAGGTCGCCGCCACCCAGAGCAGGCCGAAGGCCGCAAGCGCGCGCCGCGTCCCGCCGCGCGCGCGCTCGGTCAGCGCGTCGACGCCGACATGTTCGCCGTTCAACTGCGCCGCGGGCGCCGCGAACATCACCATCGCGACGACGAGCCAGCCCACCACGCGATCGATCCAGGGCTGCGGCGCGCCGAAGAAATAGCGCATCGCCACCGCGTAGCACATGAGCCCGAAGCAGACGAGGCAGGCGAGCGCGGCGAGATGCAGCGCGCCGGCGCTGATCCCGCGGACGGCGCGGTCGATCGCCTCCATGCGCGCCCGCGCGCGCTACGCCTCAGATCTTGTTGATGAGGTCGATGATCTTCGGCCCGTTCTGGGGCGCGATCTTCAGGAACGCATCGATCACGGCCTGCTGCATCTTGGCCTTCCAGGCCGCCACGTCCTCGGGCGGCAGGATCGTGATTTCCATGCCCTTCGCGCGAAGCTGGCCGACCGCGGCGGCCGCCGTGTCTTCCGTGATCTGGATGACGTCCTGCTCGTTCTTGGCCGCGGCCGCCTCGATCGCGGCGCGGTATTCGGGCTTGAGGCTCTGCCACCACTTCGGATTGGCATACATGTGGAAGTAGACCGTGAAATAGGGCAGCACGGTCCCATATTTCTGGACTTCGTAGTAGCGGCGCGAAACGGCGGCGGAGATATCGGTCAAGCCCGCATCCAGCACGCCACTTTGGAGTCCCTGATACACTTCCGAGCCCGGCATGGCCGAGGGCGCGGCGCCCACGACCTTCAGCGCGTTGTCGGTCAGCGGGTTGAGGCCGCGGATCTTCAGGCCCTGAAAATCGGCGAGCGTCTTGATGGGTTTCTTGCCCGAGGTGAAGATCGAGATGCGGGTGATGTAGAGCCACGACACCGAGTGCACGCCGCGCTTGGCGAGCAGCTCGTCGAGGAACTTCCGCGCCTCGGATTTCGGGAAGCGCTTGATCTTCTCGAGATCGGTGAAGAAGAACGGGATCGCAGGCGCGTTCATCTCGGGGATGGTGTTGCCCCACTGGAAGTTCACGCTCATGGCCGCCTCGAAGGCGCCGCGCGCCACGCCGGGGAAGTTCTCGCCCGCCTTGGCGAGCTGCTCGGCCGGGAAGAGCTGGACCTCGACGCCGCCCTTGGTGCGCTGCTTCACGTCCTCGGCGAACAGCAAGAGCGCCTTGTGCATGTGATGCGCGGTCGGCACCTGATGACTGACGCGCATCGTGAATTCGGCGGCGCCGGCGGGCGCCGCGAGCGCAAGGCCGGCCGCGGCGAGCGCGGCAAACAGAATACGCATGGTTTCTCCTCCCGATTCTCCGACTGTCATTCCGCCGCTTCGGGCGGCTTCCGGCGCCGGCGCGCGAGCCGGCGGGCGAACTCCATCTCATCTTCCTCACGCTTGCGCAGCGCCGCAAGCCCCACCAGCGCATTGAAGCGGTCGAACGGCAAGAGCCGCTGCTCGAAGCCCTTGCTGCTGCCGGTGCGCTTGAAATGCGCGTAGTAGTCCTGCATCGCCTTGGCGTAGATGTAGGTGGGCGCCAGCGCGTTGGTCATCACCGCGAAGCCGATCTCCTGGCACTCGGCGGCCGAAAGGTTGGGCGTCCTGCCGCCGTCGATGATGCTGGCCATGACCGGCGCGTGCACGGCCTTGCAGACGCGGCGCATGTCATCCGGCGTCTCGAGCGCCTCGACGAAGATCATGTCGGCGCCGGCGTCGCGATAGAGCACCGCGCGCTCGATCGCTTCCTCGATGCCGTGCGTCGCGAGGGCGTCGGTGCGCGCCATGATCACCATGTCGGAGTCGCGGCGCGCGTCGAGCGCGGCCTTGATCTTGCCCAGCATCTCCTCGGCCGAAACCACGCCTTTGCCCGGCATGTGGCCGCAGCGCTTGGGGAAGGTCTGGTCCTCGATGAACATGCCGGCGAGGCCGGCGCGCTCGTAGGCGCGCACCGTGCGGCGCACGTTGCTGACGTTGCCGAAGCCGGTGTCGCCGTCGCCGAAGACCGGAATCGTCGCCGCTTCGCAAAGCCGCGCGTAGTGGTCGGCCAGCTCCGTCATCGAAAGCTGCGAGGTGTCGGGCTCGCCCAGCAACGTGGCGGTCGAGGAATAGCCGCCGCAGGTGATGGCGTCGAAGCCGGCCTGCTCGGCGATCTTGGCGCCGAGCGCGTCGTGAACGCCGGGCATGACGAGGATTTCGGGCGCTTCGACGAGCTGGCGGAAACGCGTGGTGCGGCGCATGGGATGTGTTCGCTTGGAGGCTGGACTGGGCGGAGACTAGCGCGCCCGGCCGGCGCCGTCATCCCGCGCGGCGGAGGAGCCTCGAACGCAAAAGGCCGGCGGGATCGGCCGCCGGCCCTCGCTCTTCCGCGCGAAGAAGTACCTAGTGTCCTGATTCGGAAGTTCGCAGCATCGTCGGAGCGAGGGCTTCGAGAGTGCGAAGGCAGAATCGGTTGATGGCGGCGAGGATGTCATCGGCTGACTTGGTCCAGCGGAAGGGCTTTGGCTCGGCATTGTGGGCGTC
>DATBLL010000279.1:0-5410 GCA_036555425.1 Alphaproteobacteria bacterium
GAACGACAGCTTGGAGGTGGAAGTCCTCTATCCAGCCTGATGGCGGCGAAGGATTAGCGAAGCGCAAGGGCGTCGCCGCGAGGCGAGGTCTGAAAGAAGCGTGGAGCAAAAGCCGCGGCCCGATGGACAAGAACCGGATAACGAGGCCTACGCGGCCGGACGAGCGGGCAAAGGACCGCGAAGTCCGCGGCCATCAAGGGCCGGGATGGGAGGGGTGAAGCTGTGAGGCTTCCCCCTATCCCGATTTACTGGGCGCCGTTCGCCGGAAGGACCCCCATCCAACCTTCCCCCGCGAGCGGGGGAAGGCTTCTTCGCAAGCATATGTCCCCCAGCGGCGGGGGGCTTCTTCTTGAGCTCCTTCCCCCGCGCAGCGGGGGAAGGCTGGGATGGGAGCGACTCAGCCGGTATGATGTATGCATTTCGCTGCGATCGTCGGAGCGCGCCTTGCCCATCGCCTTCGTCACCGGCGCCACCGGTTTTCTCGGGCTCAATCTCGTCGAGCGGCTCGCGGCGGGCGGATGGGAGACCGTGGCGCTGCACCGTGCCGGTTCCGCTGTCGCGCGGCTGAAGCGCTTTCCGGTGCGGCTGGCCATCGGCGACATCGCCGATGGCGCGGCGCTGGAAGCGGCGCTGCCGCAAGGCGCCGACGCCGTGTTTCATTGCGCCGCCAACACCACGATGTGGTCGCGCCGGTATCGCCAGCAATGGCGGGACAACGTCGTCGGCACCGAAGCCGTGCTGGCGGTGGCGCGGGCGCGCGGCGCCAAGCGCTTCGTCCATGTTTCGAGTGCCAGCGTTTACGGGCACGGCCACGGCACGATCAGCGAAGACTCGCCGCAGATCGCCGCCGCCGGCCTCGGCTACGGGCCGAGCAAGGCTGCAGCCGAAGCGGCAGTGAAGGCGGCCGCACGCGACGGCTTGCACGCCGTCATCGTCAATCCCGGCCACATCATCGGCCGCTACGACACCCACAACTGGGCGCGCATGATCGACATGACGGTGCGCGGGAGAATCCCCGGCGTGCCGCCCGGCCGCGGCTCGTTCTGCGACGCGGCGGCGGTCGCCGACGCCATGATCGCCGCGGCCGAGCGCGGGCGGGCGGGGCAGAATTACCTATTGGGCGGCGCCGATGCGAGCTTCCTCGAGGTATTTCAGATCATCGGTCAGCTCACCGGCAAGAAGGCACCGAAGCGCGCCATGCCCGCTGCGGCGCTCCGCCTTTATGCGCGGCTGCTCGCGGGCATCACGGCGGTGACCGGCCGCGAGCCTCAGATCACGCCCGCGATCGCCGAGGTCGTGACCGGCAATGCGCGCCTCGTCTCGGCGCGCGCGGTGCGCGAGCTCGGCTACCGGCCGGTTGCGCTCGATGTCATGCTCGCCGATGCCTATCGGTGGATGAAAGATGAAGGATTGCTTGGCGCGTGAAACATGAGCTCCCGTGCTCAGACCAGCGCCTGCCCTAGTCCACCAAGCGCCGCGAAAACAACCACCACCCATGGCGGCGCCTTCCACGCCATCAACAGAACGAAAGCCGCGAGAGCGAGGCCGAAATCCGCGGGCGCCCGAATCGTCGTCGTCCAAACAGGCTGGTAGAGAGCGGCGCCGAGCAGCCCGACGACCGCGGCATTGGTCCCGCGCAGCGCGGCCTGGGCGCGAGGGTGGCGCCGGAAGGATTCCCAGAACGGCAGGGCGCCGACGACCAGGAGCAGCCCCGGCAAAAATACGGCGATGAGGCAGATCGCCGCGCCGGCCCACCCGTTCGGCGCCGGCTCCGCCACGGCGCCGAGGTAAGCGGCAAAGGTAAAGAGCGGCCCGGGCACGGCCTGTGCCGCGCCGTATCCGGCAAGAAAAGCTTCGTCGGTGATCCAGCCGGGACCGACGACTTCCACCTGTAGCAACGGCAGCACGACATGGCCGCCGCCGAACACGAGCGCGCCTGCGCGGTAGAACGCGTCGAACAGAGCCAGCGCCTGATTTCCGACCGCGAGCGCCGCCACCGGCAGCAGGAGCAGCAGCGCGAAGAAGAGCAACAGCGCCGCGATCCCCACGCCGCGTCCGACCGGCGGTGCCAAGTGGCCGCTCGGCGCGGCGCCCGAATTGCGGCAGACGACGACGCCGGCAAGGGCGCCAAGCGCGATGGCCGCGACCTGCGCCCACGAAACGGGGACGAGCAGCACGATCGCCGTCGCGGCGACGGCGATGGTCGCGCGCTGCTTGTCCGGGCAGAGCGTGCGCGCCATGCCCCAGACCGCCTGCGCTACGACCGCGACCGCCACCAGCTTGAGCCCGTGCAGCAGGCCGTGCCAGACGGCGCCGCCGGCGTGCGCTGCGCCCAGGGCGAAGATGGCGAGCGCTATCGCTGAGGGCAGCGTGAACCCGACCCAGGCGGCGGCGGCGCCAAGCGCGCCGCCGCGCATGAGCCCCAGCGCGAAGCCCACTTGGCTACTGGCAGGGCCGGGCAGGAACTGGCAGAGAGCCACGAGATCGGCGTAGGCGCTTTCGTCGAGCCATTTGCGGCGCACGACGCACTCTTCGCGGAAATAGCCGAGATGCGCGATGGGGCCGCCGAACGAGGTTAGGCCGAGCTTCAAGAAGGCGCCGAGGACCTCGCGCCAGGATCCTTGCGCCGCAGATTGGCGCGCGGCCTCCGTCGGCAAGTCGGGACCCCTCATGCGCGCGCGTCCCTGCGCATCCGGATCAGCGGCGCTCGAGCAATTCGCCGAACAGCTCCGACACTTTCTCGCGGGCGACAATCAGGGCCCTGCGTCCCTTCGGCGTGGCCCGGTAGATGCGCCGCATCGAACGCCCGGCCGGCTTTGCCGACGATCGGAGATAGCCCCTTCTTTCCAGCGCGCGCAGCAACGGGTAGATCGTGCCGGGGCTCAGCTTGTAGCCGTGGCGGGCAAGCTCCTCGATGATCCATTGCCCGAAAATCTCTCCCTCGACCGCGTGATGCAGCACGTGCAGGCGAATGAGCCCGCTCAAAAGTTCCCGATGCTCCATGCTTCCCCCGTCGGCCCTTGCGCCGGCCCCGCCGCGCCACGAGACGCGGCGATCCTGGCGCAGGTGACCGGCAAGGATCAACGCATGTGAAGGCGATCGGCGGCCGCCGAACCCGTGTACACCTGCCCCTTCAGTCGTTCACGAGCGGCGTCTGCTTGATCGTGGGTGTTCCGACGCGGATGAACTGCACCTTCTCCGCCCCGTGGCACGCATTGCACGCATGGCGAAGCGCGTCGATCCGTTGTTTGAACAGCGCGACATCCTTCTTCCGGATCGCCTCCAGCACCTTGGGATAGGCGTCCTTGAAGAAGATCGCCTCCGCATTCGCGCGCCGCTTCGGACGGCGCTCGTACCCGTTCATGATGGCCCACGCGATCTTCTCGCCCGTGTAAAGCGCATACTCCCAGTTGCCCTCGATGCCGGCGAAGTACATCTCGATGTAGCGGTAGTTCACCTCGAACATCGCCATGTCGAAGCCGCGAAGCTGGCGATCGATCGCCTCGATCCGCTTGTCCGACGGAACCTTTTCCAGCCAACCGCCGGCCTTGGGCGCCGGCGGAAGCCCTTGGGCGTGGCTGACGCCGGGGCCGATGAGGGTTCCGCCGAGAAGAAATATCACGGCGCCGACAATCAGGCTTGAACGACGCCAGGGCCATGTTGAGCGCTTCATTCCGCATCCTCCCATCGAAATTCGTAATCGAAAATCGATAACATTGCCGGCGGGGGATGTCAGTTGTGGAAGGGGCGCGGGCGCGGGCACCGTCGCGCGATCCGAGGGGACCGGGAGAGGGTGAAAAAATGCTTGGCGCCGGGTAAATGTTTGCGCTTGCGCCGCGAGCGGGACTTGCGCAACGATTCTCGGCATGGAATACTTGCAAAAAATCGCAAGTGTCTCCGGCGGGACGCAAAACAGGGAGAAACCACATGCCGATGTTTTATCGCGAGCGCGGGCTGCACGAACTCTACGCCGACGATCCCGAGCGCGCCGACGCGCTCGTTTTTGACCGCCGCAGCGGCCCCTCGCGGCGCGGCTTCCTCTCCGGCTCGGGCCTCGCCACCATGACGGCGATGATCGGCGCGCCCATCGCCTTCGCCGAGTTCATGCCGGGCGGCTTCATCCCCAAGGCCTTCGCCCAGGCGGCGAAGGAGCCGAAGCTCTTGAAGATGGACGGCAAGGCCGAGCTCGTCGTGCTTGGCGACCGCCCGCTCGTGGCCGAGACGCCGGCGCACATGCTCGACGACGACGTGACGCCGACCGAGAAATTCTACATCCGCAACAACGGACAGATTCCCGAGGCGGCCAAGGACGCAGACGCTTGGGAGATCACGATCGACGGAGAAGTGACCAAGCCGATGAAGATCAGCGTCGGCGACCTCAAGAAGAAATTCAGGAAGGTCACCTACGTGCTGCAGCTCGAATGCGGCGGCAATGGCCGCTCGGCCTTCGAGCCGCCGGCGCGCGGCAATCAGTGGACGATGGGCGGTGTCGGCTGCGCGCGCTGGACGGGCGTTCCGCTCGCCGATGTCTTGAAGGCCGCGGGCCTGAAGCCCTCGGCGAAATACACGGCGCACTATGCCGCCGATCTCCACCTCTCGGGCGATCCCAACACGCCGTCGCTGTCGCGCGGCGTGCGCCTCGCCAAGGCGATGGACCCGCATTCGCTCATCGTGTTCGAGATGAACGGCAAGCCGCTCCCCAACATTCACGGCGGGCCGGTGCGCCTCCTCTATCCGGGTTGGGCCGGCTCGGCTTCGCAGAAATGGCTGAAGCGCATCTGGGTCCGCGACAAGGAGCACGACGGGCCGGGCATGAAGGGGGCCAGCTACCGCGTACCGACGATTCCAGGCGTCCCGGGCGACCCGAAGTTCGACGTCTCGAAGATGAAGATCCTGGAATCGATGCCGGTGCGCTCGTTCATCACCAATGTGAAGGACGGCCAAAAATTCGCGGCCAAGACGCGCGAGATCGCGCTGCGCGGCAAGGCCTGGGCCGGCGACAATTCGGTGACCGCGGTGCAGCTCAGCGCCAATTTCGGCCAGACCTGGGCGGCGGCGCAGGTGGCGGCCCCCGTCAATCGCTATGCTTGGCAGAAATGGACCGGCAGGCTCCGGCTGCCGACGCACGGCTATTACGAGCTCTGGGTGAAAGCCACCGACAGTTCGGGCAAGAGCCAGGCGCACGCGGCGCAGTTCTGGAACCCGCAGGGTTACGGCGCCAATACCTTCCACCGCGTGCGCGTGCTCGTCGAGGCGTAGACCAATCCCGATCCAATGAATCCGTGTCGCCCCCGCGAAAGCGGGGGCCCACGACGCTCGGCAAGCAGGTTCCGGCCGAATCGCGCTACGCGACTTGGCGGCAAGCAACGCTCTTGCCTTGCGGCGCTTTCGCGGGGACGACCATGAGGAA
>DATBLL010000011.1:0-2917 GCA_036555425.1 Alphaproteobacteria bacterium
ATGTGGACGACGCCAGAGCGTCGCCCACATCCCCACAGGCCCCACCACAACCAAAGAAAGAATCAAAACATGGACTCAACAGAAAGAAGCGGACAAGTGACCCGCTACGAAAACCGGACAACTTGACGAGCTAGCTACAGCGAAAAGGGGTCAAATTGCGCAGCTTGGGGATCGTTGCGCGCGTCCTTACATTAAGGGCTAACCCCGCCGCCCGGTTCTGATGCACTCTCGCGCCCGATGAACACCGAAAACCCGAAAAATCCGTCGCCGTCTCCGGCGCCGGACCTGGACGACGACATCCCGTTCGAGCCATTCGAGGCAGCCGCCAACCCGGCCGCGCCGCGCAAGGTCACCGAGATGCTCGCGGCAGCGGCGGAAGCGCCCTATCTCAATGCGTTGAACCCGCGCCAGCGCGAGGCGGTGGAGGCACTCGACGGGCCGGTGCTGGTGCTGGCCGGCGCCGGCACGGGCAAGACGCGCGTGCTGACGACGCGCCTCGCGCACTTGATCGCCACCCGCCGCGCCCAGCCCTGGCAGATCCTCGCCGTCACCTTCACCAACAAGGCCGCGCGCGAGATGCAGGAGCGCGTCGCCGATCTGATCGGCCCCATGGCCGAGGGCGTGCAGCTCGGCACCTTCCATTCCATCGCGGCGCGCATCCTCCGCCGCCATGCCGAGCGCGTGGGCCTGAAGCCCAATTTCACGATCCTCGACCAGGACGATCAGGTCCGGCTCCTGAAGCAGATCCTCGAAGCGGCCGACATCGACACGCAGAAATGGCCGGCGCGGGTGCTGCAGGCGATCATCGACCGCTGGAAGGACAAGGGCCTGCGCCCCGATCAGGCCGCCGAGGGCCGCGCCGCCGATAAGGAGGGCTTCGCCGATGGGCGCGCGCCCGCGCTCTACGCCGCCTATCAGCGCCGGCTCGCCGAGCTCAATGCGACCGATTTCGGCGATTTGCTGCTGCACAATCTCACGCTGTTCACGCAGCACGCCGACGTGCTCGAGGAGTATCACCGCCGCATCCGCTATCTCCTCGTCGACGAGTATCAGGACACGAACCTCGCGCAGTATCTCTGGCTGCGGCTCTTGGCGCAGGCGAGGAAGAACATCTGCTGCGTCGGCGACGACGACCAGTCGATCTATGGCTGGCGCGGCGCCGAGGTCGGCAACATCCTGAAGTTCGAGCGCGACTTTCCCGGCGCCAAGGTGATCCGGCTCGAGCAGAACTACCGCTCGACGCCGCCGATCCTCGCCGCCGCCTCGCACCTGATCGCGCACAACAAGGGAAGGCTCGGCAAGACCTTGTGGACCGAGGCGGGCGGCGGCGAGCCGATCCAGGTGCGCGGCGTCTGGGACGGCGAATCCGAAGCGCGCATGGTGTGCGACCAGATCGAGGCGCTCCAGGCGCGGAAGCACAAGCTCGACGAGATCGCGATCCTGGTGCGCGCCGGCTTCCAGACCCGCGAATTCGAGGAGCGCTTCCTCACCACGGGCTTGCCCTATCGCGTGATCGGGGGCCCGCGCTTCTACGAGCGCCAGGAAATCCGCGACGCCGTCGCCTACCTCCGCCTCGTGCACCAGGCCGACGACGACTTGGCCTTCGAGCGCATCGTCAACAAGCCAAAGCGGGGATTGGGCGAGGCCTCGCTGCAGGCGCTGCACAAGATCGCGCGCGCGAAGCGCCTGTCGCTTTCGGCGGCGGCGCAGGCGGCGGCCGAGGGCAGCGAGTTGAAGCCCGCGGCCAAGAAGGCGCTCGGCGAATTCGTGAAGTCGCTGGCGCGTTGGCGCGGCCTCGCCACGAGCGTCAATCACGTCGAGCTCGCCGAGACCATCCTCGACGAATCGGGCTACGTCGCGATGTGGCAGAACGACAAATCGCCCGAGGCACCGGGCCGGCTCGAAAACATGAAGGAATTGATCCGCGCGCTCGCCGAGTTCGACAATCTCGGCGGCTTCTTGGAGCACATCAGCCTCGTGATGGAGAACGCCGAGGAGGCCGGCGCCGACCGCGTGAGCCTGATGACGCTCCACAGCGCCAAGGGCCTCGAATTCGCGACCGTGTTCCTGCCCGGCTGGGAAGAGGGCGTCTTCCCGCATCAACGGGCGCTCGACGAATCGGGCAAGGCGGGCCTCGAGGAAGAGCGGCGCCTCGCCTATGTCGGCCTCACGCGCGCCAAGGAGCGCGTCATCATCAGCTTCGCCGCCAACCGCCGCATCCACAATCAGTGGCAAAGCTCGATCCCCTCCCGCTTCGTCGACGAGCTGCCGCCCGAGCAGGTCGAGGTCGCGTCCGATCCCGGCCTCTACGGCAGCGGCTGGACGCGCGGGATATCGGCGCCGGCGGGCCGACGCGGCGTCAGCGAGGTCGAATTCGAGCCCGAGGCCAAGATCGAGCCATGGCGCGGCTGGCGCGACATCGGCCGCACGCCTCCGGGCGCCGCCAGTGGCGGACGAACCGCGGACGAGGCGCGCAAGAGCTTCCAATCGGCGCGCAAGCGCGCCCTCGGCCGCCCCGAGCGCCCGCGCGACGAGCCCGAAGGCCTCGTCGTCTCGACCGATCCCTCCATCGCCCGCTTCAAGCAAGGCGACCGCGTCTTCCACGAAAAATTCGGCTACGGCACGGTGCGTCTCGCCGAAGGCGAGAAGCTCACCATCAAGTTCGACCACTCCGACGAGAAGAAGGTGGTGGCGAGTTTTGTCAAACGCGGCTGACGCTCGTCTGCGTTCGGCGCCGCCCCCTTCCGTCGTCGCGTCGCGCACTGCGTGCGCGCCGCGCCGACACCTTCCCCTCAAGGGGAAGGTAATGCGTGTGCACCTAAAAGTTGTAGACCGCCTAGCGGCAAACCGCAGGATGCGCCTACACTTCCCCTCCCCCTTGAGGGGGAGGTGGCCGGCCCGAAGGGCCGGACGGAGG
>DATBLL010000048.1:0-3502 GCA_036555425.1 Alphaproteobacteria bacterium
CCTCGGCGCCGGTGAGCCGGCGCAGCAGCCGGGCCTCGGGCTGCGCCCAATTCGCGTACACGCCCTCGACATCGGTCAACAGCAGCAGCGCATCGGCGCCGAGGTCGGCGGCGAGGAGCGCCGCCGTGCGGTCCTTGTCGACGACGGCCTCGACGCCGCTGAGCGACCCCTTCTCGTCGCGCACCACGGGTATGCCGCCGCCGCCGGCGCAGATCGGCAGCACGCCGGCGCCGCAAAGCCGCGCGATCGCGGCGCTCTCGACGATGCGCCGGGGCTGCGGCGAGGGCACCACGCGCCGCATCTGCCCGCGATCCTCGACGCCGGCCCAGCCATGCGCGGCGGCGAGCGTCTTCCATTGCGCCGGCGCATAGAACGGCCCGATCGGCTTGGTTGGATGCGCGAAGGCGGGGTCGTCGGCGGCGACTTCCACCTGGGTCAGCACCGAGAGGATGGGCTTTCCGGGCATGAGATTGATCAGCGCGCGCGCCAGCAGATAGCCGATCATGCCCTCGCTTTCGGCGCCGAGCACGTCGAGCGGATAGGGCTCGGGCCCGCGCATCGCCTCCAGGGCGAGCAGGCCGATCTGCGGGCCGTTGCCGTGCGTGACGACGACGTCGTGCTCTGCGGCGACGGCGGCGACCGAGCGTGCGGCCGCCCCCGCGTTGCGGGTCTGCACCGCGATGTCGAGCGGCTCGCCGCGCCGGAGCAGCGCATTGCCGCCGAGCGCGATCACGACGCGCATCGGCTAAGCGCGCGGGCCGGGGCCACTCGCCGGGCTCTCGACCAGGGCCGAGAGAATGGCGGCGGCGGTATGGAGGCGGTTCTCGGCCTGATCGAAGACGACCGATTGCGGTCCGTCGATCACCTCGGCCGTAACCTCCTCGCCGCGATGGTCGGGCAGGCAGTGCATGAACATCGCATCGCCGCGCGCGCGCGCCATCAGCGCGGCGTTGACCTGATAGGGCGCAAAGGCCTTGAGCCGCGGCGCGCGCTCGCTCTCGGGCACGTTCATCGACATCCATGTGTCGGTGTAGACCGCCTCGGCACCGGCGACGGCGGCGACGGGATCGTGGCCAATCGAGATCGTGGCGCCGCTTCGTCGCGCCGCCGCCTGCGCATCCGCAACGATGTCGGCCGCCGGGGCGTAGCCGGGCGGCGTGGCCACCGAGAGAGCCATGCCCGAGAGCGCGGCCGCCTCGATCAGGCTGTGGCAGACATTGTCGCCGTCGCCGACGAAGGCGAGCCGGCAGCCCTTGAGCGTTGCGCGCCGCTCGCGCAACGTCATGAGATCGGCGAGGCTCTGGCACGGATGGTGGCGGTCGGTCAGGCCGTTGATGACCGGGATTGTCGACGCCGCGGCGAAGCGCGCAACATCGGCGTCGCTGTAGGTGCGGATGACGAAGGCGCGCGCATAGCGGCTTATCGTCCGCGCCGTGTCCTCGATCGTCTCGCCGCGCCCCAACTGCAGCTCGGCGGCGCCGACGGCGATCGGCGTGCCGCCGAGGCGCGCGATCGCCGTCTCGAACGAAATGCGCGTGCGCGTCGAGGGCTTGTTGAAATAGAGCACGACCGTCTGGTTGCGTAGCAGATCGGCGCGCGCGAACGGATCGGCCTTGAGGTGCGCGGCGAGATCGAGCAGGCGCCCGAGCGCGGCGGGGCTGAGGTCGAGCGTGCGCAGCAGGTGGCGTGGCATGACCATGGCTCAGCCCGCGCGCCGGGCGAGAAAGGCATCGACGAGGTCGGCAAGCCGCGGCTCGCCGGCATCGGCGTAGTCGTACCGCACGCGGACGACGGGCTTGTGCGGCCCAATGAGCGCCGCGAGATCGATCGGCGTCGCGGAAATCACGACCTCGGCCGCGGACCCATCGATGGTTTGGCGCAGCGCCGCGCGCTGCTCGGGCGAATAGCCCATCGCCGGCAAGACGCGGCCGATGTGCGGATAGGCGTCGTAGACCTTCCGCAGCGCCTCCGGTGCGGATTCGCGCGGATCGACGAGCGTCACGCCGGGCAGCCCGCGCAGGGCCGCGACGCCGGCGCCGTGCGCCATGCCGCCATGGGTGATGGTGGGGCCGTCCTCGACGACGATGGCGCGTCTGCCCTCGACTTTCTTGCGGTCGTCGAGCACGGCCGGCGAGGCGGCGCGCACGATCGTGGCGCGCACGAGGTTGCGGATGTCGCCGATCATGCGCTCGACGGTCGCCGGCGGCGCGGCGTTGGTCTTGTTGATCACGACGATGTCGGCCATGCGCAGCGCGGCTTCGCCGGGATGATGCGTCGCGAGCTGATCGGGGCGCAGCGCGTCGGCGACGACGATGTGGAGATCGGGCTTCAGGAACGGGAAATCGTTATTCCCGCCGTCCCACAGCACGACATCCGCCTCGCGCTCGGCGGCGGCGGCGATGGCGCGATAGTCGACGCCGGCGAAGACGATCCCGCCCGCGTCGATGTGCGGCTCGTACTCCTCGCGCTCTTCGATGGTGCAATTCGCGGCCTCGAGATCGGCGCGGCTGGCAAAACGTTGCACAGCCTGGCGCGCGAGGTCGCCATAGGGCATCGGATGGCGCAGAACGGCGACGCGCTTGCCGCGGTCGCGCAAGTAGCGCGCGAGGTGGCGCGCGGTCTGCGACTTGCCGGAGCCGGTGCGCACCGCCGAGACGGCGATGACCGGCTTTGCCACCGCGATCATCGTGCGCGCAGGGCCGGCGAGGACGAAATCGGCGCCGGCCGCGAGCGCGCGCGAGGCCTGGTGCATGACTTCGGCATGGGTCACGTCGCTATAGGCGAACATCACCTCGTCGATGTTCTCGCGCCGGATCAGATCTTCCAGCGTCGACGCCTCGAAGATGGGGATGCCCTCGGGGTAGCGCGGGCCGGCCAGCGCCGCCGGATAGCGCCGCCCGGCGATGCCCGGAATCTGAGTCGCCGTGAAGGCCGCGACCTCCACCGCCGGATCGTCGCGGTAGAGCATGTTGAAGTTGTGGAAGTCGCGGCCGGCCGCGCCGAGGATGGCGACGCGCTTGTGCTTATTGGTCGGGCGCAATGGGCGATCCTCCGTCATGTCGGGGCATCGTGCGCGGGCCGCATCGGCATGGCGTTGATTTCGGTCAAGCGCAAGCCCGGCCCCGGCGATGGTGCCCAAGCCGCCGCGATGCTATGCAGCCCGGCAATGGCAGATAGGGGATCCGAGGCCATGCTCGCAGGTATGATCCGTGCGGCGCGGCGCGCGGTGCCGCGCGCCGGGTACGCGGCCGTGCTCGCCGCGGCCACGCTCACCGCATCGGGGGCTTCCGCGCAGGACAGGGACCGCCACGCCGGCTACTACTATCCGCCGCCGACGGTGAGCGAGACCTTCCAGGCCGAGGCCACGACCTTGGGCGAGGCGACGCGCGTGCGCCGCATCGGCTTCATCACCATCATCGTCAACAAGTCGCTGACGGCGTCGTACCCGCCGCCCTATGCGATGTTCGTCAAGGGCGCCGAGGCCGAGAAGCTCATCATCATC
>DATBLL010000093.1:0-1859 GCA_036555425.1 Alphaproteobacteria bacterium
TCCGCCGGTCGTCTTCGATCTCTTCATCGCCGGGCGATCTCTGCTAAGCTTGCGCGGCAACCCGCGAGGAAGGCCGATGCATCGTCAATCGCTCGTCGACTACGGAAAGCCGCTGCAGGCCACGGAGGCCGCCACGCCCACACCCGCCGGCACCGAGGTGCTGCTGCGCGTCTCCCACTGCGGGGTGTGCCACTCCGATCTCCACCTGCAGGACGGATATTTCGACCTGGGCGGGGGCAAGCAGCTCGACGTGCGCAGCAACCGGGCGCTGCCCTTCACGCTGGGCCACGAGATCGCCGGCACGGTCGAGGCCCTGGGGCCGGAGGCCAAGGGCGTCGCCAAGGGCCAGCGCTATGCCGCCTACCCGTGGATCGGCTGCGGCCGCTGCGGGCTGTGCGCGCGCGGCGACGAGCACATGTGCAACGCGCCGCGCGTGCTGGGCGTCACCGTCGACGGCGGCTATGCCACCCACGTGCTGGTGCCGCATGCGCGCTATCTGCTCGACGTGGAGGGCATTGCGCCCGAGATCGCCGGCCCGCTGATGTGCTCGGGGCTGACCGGCTATGGCGCGATCAAGAAGGCGCTGCCGTACCTGCGCGCCGGGCCGCTGCTGATCGTGGGCCTCGGCGGGGTCGGCATGATGGGCCTGCAGTTCGCCCGCGCGCTCACCGACAAGCCGATCTTCGTTGCCGACATCGACGCGGCCAAGCGCGAGGCGGCGCTCAGGCTGGGCGCGACGGAGGCGTTCGATCCGGCCGATGCCGGCGCACGCAAGGCGATCCAGAAGGCATCGGGCGGCGGGGTCGGCGCGGCGGTGGATTTCGCGGGCTCCGACAAGTCGTTCGCCTTCGCCCATGCGCCGGTGGCCAAGGGCGGGGCGGCGGTCGTGGTCGGGCTCTTCGGCGGCAGCTTCTCCATGCCGGTGCCGATGCTGCCCCTGCGCGCGCTCACCATCATGGGGAGCTATGTGGCCTCGCCGGCGGAGGCGGCCGAGATGCTGGCGCTGGTGAAGGCCGGCAAGGTGAAGCCGATTCCCGTCGAGAAGCGCCCGCTCGCCGAGACCAGCCGGTCGCTCGATGATTTGCGCGCGGGCAGGATCGTCGGCCGCGTGGTGATCACGCCATGAGCGCAGCGCCCTTGAAGATCACGGTGATGGGCCCCGGCGGGGTCGGCGGCTATTTCGGCGCGCGGCTGGCGGCGGCCGGCAACGACGTGACCTTCGTGGCGCGCGGCACGCATCTGGAGGCGATGAAGAAGGACGGCCTCAGGCTCGACAGCGAGATCGGGCCGCTGCACCTGAAGCCGGTCAAGGTGGCGGCCGACGCGCGCGAGATCGACGCCGCCGACGTGATCCTGTTCGCGGTCAAGATGCGCGACACGGAGAGCGCCGCCCAAAGTCTCACCGGGCTCACGGCGAAGGGCGCCACGGTGTTCACCTTCCAGAACGGGGTAGAGAGCGCCGAGCGCGTCGGCCGCATCGTCGGCGAAGCGCACGTGGTGGCGGGCGTGGCGCGCATCGGCTCGCACATCTCCGCACCCGGCGTCATCAAGCAGACGGGCACGTTCGCGAGCCTGGAATTCGGCGAGCGCGACGGCAAGCCGAGCGCGCGCGTCAAGGCGTTCGCGGAGGCCTGCAAGGCGGCGGGCTTCGCGGCCAAGGTGCGCGAGAACATCGAGCGCGAGCTGTGGATGAAGTTCGCCATGCTGGCGCCGCTGTCGGGGCTCACGGCGCTGACGCGCGGGCCGATCGGCCCCGTCCGCACCAATGCGCAGTCGCGCGCGCTGGAAGACGGGTTTCGGCGCAAGGGCATGCCGTATCAGATCGTGGGCGGTGTGCGCTTCTACGAGCGGCGCGAGAT
>DATBLL010000103.1:0-4061 GCA_036555425.1 Alphaproteobacteria bacterium
CGCCGATTCGCGCGTTACGCGCGCCTGCTTCACGTCCTTGGTCCAGGCCGAGCGGTAGATGAGGAGGGCGGCGGCGTCGATCTTGACCGCCATGTCGGCGAGCTTGGCCTGGATGAGCTGGAACTCGGCGAGCTTCTTGCCGAAGGCCTCGCGCTTCCTGGCATAGGCGACGGCCTCGTCGAGCGCGCGGCGCGCGAAGCCGAGCGCCGCGGCGCCGACCGTGGTCCGGAAAATGTCGAGCGTCGCCATCGCGATCTTGAAGCCGTCGCCCGGGTTGCCGAGCAGGGCCGAGGCGGGCAGCCGGCAGTTCTTGAATTCGAGCGTCGCCAGCGGATGGGGTGCGATCACGTCGATGCGCTCGGCGATGCCGAGGCCCGGCGCGTCGCCATCGACGATGAAGGCGGTGATGCCCTTGGCGCCGAGCGCCTCGCCGGTGCGGGCGAAGGTGACGTAGTGGTTGGCAATGCCGCCGTTCGAGATCCAGGTTTTCTTGCCGTCGATGATGAAGTGGTTGCCGTCGCGCCGGGCCGCGCAGCGCATGCCGGCCACGTCCGATCCGCCTTCGGGCTCCGAGAGCGCGAAAGCGGCGATCTGCGTGCCCGCGCCGACCTTCGGCAGGTATTGCGCCTTCTGCTCGCTGCTGCCGAACAGCGCGATCGAGGCGCTGCCGAGCCCCTGCATCGCGAACGCGAAATCGGCGAGCCCGGCATAGTAGCCCAACGTCTCGCGGATGATTGCGAGCGAGCGCACGTCGAGCTGCGGGAAATGCCCGCCATGCGGGCTCGGCACCGCGTATTTGAGCCAGCCCGCCTCGCCGAGCGCCTTTACGAGCTTCTTGCACGCGGCGTCGACCGCGGCGCGCGAATGATCGGCGCCGACGATCTTCGGCACCTCGCGCGCCGCCCAGGCGCGCAACTCCTGCGCCAGCGCTTTGTGCCGCGCCTCGAAAAACGGCCAGTCGAGAAACGTGCTGTCAGCCATCCGTCTTGCTCAAAGATGAAGTGAACACGGAGGCGGGGACGCGGGGAGAAGAAAGTGGGATGAAACACGGAGGGCACGGAGGCCACGGAGAAGATCTCTGCGCGCGCCTTTGGCGCGCAATCTTCGCTTCTCCGTGTCCTCTGTGTCCTCTGTGTTTCAAATTCCGTCCTCCTCTAGCTTATCTCCCCGGCTCCCCGCCTCCCTGTGGTCCTATTTCAGTTACCCTCGAACACCGGCTTTTCCTTCTTCACGAAGGCGTTGTAGGCGCGGCGGAAATCTTCGGTCTGCATGCAGATCGCCTGGGCCTGGGCCTCGGCCTCGATGAACTGATCGATGCCCATGTTCCATTCCTTGTCGAGCATCGTCTTGGTGATGCCGTTGGCGAAGGTCGGCCCGGCGGAGACGCGCTCGGCCATGGTCTTGGCCTCGGCCATCAGCGCCTCGGGTGCGACGAGCTTGTTGTAGAAGCCCCAGCGGTCGGCTTCGTCGGCCTTCATTGCGCGGCCGGTGAACAGCAGCTCGGAGGCGCGGCCCTGGCCGATGATGCGCGGCAGCATCGCGCAGGCGCCCATGTCGCAGCCCGCGAGGCCGACGCGGTTGAAGAGGAACGCCACCGACGAGCGCGGCGTGCCGAGGCGCAAATCCGCGGCCATCGCGACGCACGAGCCGGCGCCGGCGCAGATGCCATCGATGGCGGCGATAACGACCTGCGGGCAGCCGCGGATCGCCTTGATGAGATCGCCGGTCATGCGCGTGAAGTTCAAGAGGCTCGTCATGTCCATCTTGATCAGCGGGCCGATGATCTCGTGCACGTCGCCGCCGGAGCAGAAATTGCCGCCCGCGCCGGTGACGATCACGGCCTTCACATCCTCGGCGTAGACGAGCGCGCGGAACGTGTCGCGCATCTCGGCATAGGATTGGAAGGTGATCGGGTTCTTGCGCTCCGGCCGGTTGAGGGTCAGCGTCGCGACCTTGCCCTCGACCTGCCAGCCGAAATGCTTGGGCTTCAGCAGGGCGGCGCGCGTCGGCGCGGTGTCGGCGAGCATCTGGCCGAAGGTGCGGCCGATATCGGTGACGGGGCGTCCGCTCATTTTTCGTCCTTTCGCTTTTCGTGCTGACTTTCGTGCGCCTCAAATGACGTCTTGAGCTTGCCGAGCAGGCGATGCAGCTCGGCCAGCTCGGCCCGGGAGAGGCCGTCGAAGCGCTCGGCGATGAAATCCTGGTGCTTCGGGATCATCGCCTCGAAGGCCTGCTTGCCCACCGGCGTAAGCCGCACGAGCTGCGCGCGGCGGTCGTGCGGCGCAGGCTGGCGCGCCACCAAGCCCTCGGTCACGAGGCGGTCGATGAGGCCGGTGACGTTGCCGTTGGTGACCATGAGGCGGCGCGAAAGCTCGCCCATGGTCAGGCCCGCGTCGGCGCGGTCGAGCTGCGAGAGGAGGTCGAACCGCGGTAGCGTGATGCCGAACTCCCCGCGCAGGCCCTGGCGCACGCTGCGCTCGATCAGCGTGGCGCAGGTGAGCAGGCGGAACCAGACGCGGAGGTCGAGCCGGTCGTCCTTGGTAAGCGCGGTTTCGCGGTCGCGCTGGGCGGCGGCGGAAACGGCCATTACATCACCTCTCCCCCGGCCACGGGGATCGCGAGGCCGGTGATCGAATGCGAGGCGGGGAGCGCGAGCCAGGAGACGACGCTCGCCACCTCGGCGGGCGCGATCATGCGCGCTTGCGGATTGAACTGCACCAGTTCGGCGCGGACCTCGGCCTCGCTCTTGCCGGTCTTGGCGATGATGTTGGCGACCGTGTCCTTCGTCATGTCGGTCTCGACATAGGAGGGGCACACGGCATTGACGGTGATGCCGGTCTTGGCCAGCTCGAGCGCCATCGCCTTGGTGAGGCCGACGACCGCGTGCTTCGAGGCGACATAGGCCGCGACATAGCGATAGCCGATGAGGCCCGCCGTCGAGGCGACGTTGACGATGCGCCCATAGCCGGCCTCGGTCATCGCCGGCAGCACCTGCTGGATGCAGAGGAAGGTGCTGGCGACGTTGATGCTCAGCATCCTGTTGAGGAACGCGAGATCCATGCGCTTCAGTGGCACGCTCTCGCCGCGCCCGGCATTGTTGATGAGGATCTGCACGGGCCCCAGTGCCTTTACCGCGGCCGCGAAGCCGGCCGCCACCCGCGCGGCGTCGGTCACGTCGGCCGTCACGGCCTCGACGGGCACCGTGTAGCGCGCGGCGAGCCGCGCCCGATGCGCCTCGAGCGGCTCGCGGCTGCGGCCGATGAGGGTCAGCGACGCCCCGCGCGCGGCCAAATGCTCGGCGATGGCGGCGCCGATACCGCGCCCGCCGCCGGTGACGACGGCGTGCTGGCCGGTGAACGGCTTTAGATCGGCGGTCGCGTCGGAATGCGGTCGGTCGGGGGCCATGGCTTGCGGGCATCCGGAAATTGTTTTAAGTCTAAAATATATAGGCCTAAAGTTTCAAGCGAGGCGTGCCGCCGCAGGGCACGCGCGGAGAGACGCGATGAAGACGCTGCAGCCGCCGGGCTGGCCGCGCCCCAAGGGCTATGCGAACGGGATCGCCGCCGAGGGCAAGTTCGTCTTCGTCGCCGGCGAAGTCGGCTGGAATCCGCTGACGGAGAAATTCGATGCCAAGGATTTCGTCGGCCAGTTCCGCCAGGCGTTGACGAACATCGTCGCGATCCTGGCCGAAGGCGGCGCCAAGCCCGAGCACATGGTGCGCATGACCTGGTTCGTGACCGACAAGGCCGAGTATCTCGCCAACTTGAAAGGCGTCGGCGACGCCTGGCGCGAGATCATGGGCCGCGTCTTTCCCTGCATCGCCGCGATCGAAGTGAAGGGCCTCATGGAGCCCGACGCCAAGATCGAGATCGAAACCACGGCGGTGCTGCCGCGTTAGCGCCGGAATCGAAGCCTGCGGCCCTGTAGCTAGCTCGTCAAGTTGTCCGGTTTTCGTAGCGGGTCACTTGTCCGCTTCTTTCTGTTGAGTCCATGTTTTGATTCTTTCTTTGGTTGTGGTGGGGCCTGTGGGGATGTGGGCGACGCTCTGGCGTCGTCCACAT
>DATBLL010000115.1:0-3383 GCA_036555425.1 Alphaproteobacteria bacterium
ACGCCTTGCCTTTCGCCATTCTGACCTCCTGAACCGCAAGGCCAGAATGCAGCGAATTTCTCGATCAGGACACTAGCTATGAAAGAACAACTGTCTCAAACTGTGTACACTTTGTCACTTGACAAATAAGATAAATAGGGATACATACATCCAGTCAAAATCGACTGGAGGTCGTTATGCCCTCGAAAACGCTTACGAGCGATGGGCTCAAGGAGTTTAGCCGACGCATTCGCGCACATATGAAGCGGTTGGGGATTCGCAGTGACGCCGAACTTGCACGTCTGGCGAGCACCGCCGCCGGCTACAAAATCACGCGTCAGATGGTTCATAAGTGGAAGAACTCGATCGCATACCCCTCTCAACAAAATCGCGAAGCGCTGGCCGAGGTATTTCGGATCCCTGTGGCAGACCTGACTATCCAAGAGGTTGCTGGCCGCCCACCTGAGTCGGCGCCGCTCTCGCCGGGACGCGTACCGTTTCGCTATACGTCGGACCCACACAATCCCGCTTTGGTGCGCGCCGAGATGTCGGATCTATTGACGCGAGAGCAAGCGGAAAAAATTGCAGCCTTGCTCCGTCCGGCGAAAACGTCGTCAGACAATCCGACCCGCACGTGAACAGCACGATCACCGTCACCGATTTCGAGGCGCGCGACCACGTCCACAACGTGGTCGAGGCCTCGGGCACGTCGTTCCTGCAGGGCATGCGCCTGCTGCCCGAGGAGCGGCGCGAGGGCATGTTCGCGGTGTACGCGTTCTGCCGCGAGATCGACGACATCGCCGACGAGCCGGCGCCGGTGGCCGAGAAGATGGCGCGCCTGCGCGAATGGCGGCGCGAGATCGAACGCCTCTACGAGGGCAAGCCGCAGACGCTGACCGGCCGCGCGCTTCTGCCCATCGTCACCGCGTACGGACTCGAGCGCGCGGATTTCCTGGCACTCATCGACGGCATGGAGATGGACGCGATCGAGGACATCCGCGCGCCCGAAATGGGTCGGCTGGAGCTCTATTGCGACCGCGTCGCGGGTGCGGTGGGCCGCCTTTCGATCCGGGTCTTCGGCGCCACTGAGCCGCAGGCGAGAACTGTGGCGCGGCACTTGGGCCAGGCGCTCCAGCTCACCAACATCCTCCGCGATTTGAAGGAAGACGCCGAGCACGGGCGGCTCTACCTGCCCCTCGAGCTGCTCGCCGCCAACAACGTGAAGACGCGCGAGCCGCTCGCAGTGCTGCAGCACCCGGCCTTGCCGGCGATCTGCGCCGAGCTGGCAGCGCGCGCGCGCCAGCACTATCAGGCGGCGGCCGAGGCGATGCGCCGCTGCGCGCGCGGCCCCATGCGCCCGGCGCGCGCGATGGGGGCCATCTACCGCTCCTACCTCGCCGAGTTCGAGCGGCGCGGCTGGACCAAGCTCGACGAGCCGGTGCGCCTTACGAAGCTGCGCAAGCTCTGGATCGCGCTGCGCTACGGCCTGTTCTAGCGGCGATGGCGCTCGCCTCCGGCGCAACGGTGCACGTGATCGGCGCGGGTGTCGCGGGCCTCTCCGCGGCGATCCGCCTCGCCGAGGCGGGCGCACGCGTCATCGTGCACGAGGCGGCGGGCCGGGCGGGCGGGCGCTGCCGCTCGTTCTTCGACGACGTGCTCGGCGCCGAGATCGACAACGGCAATCACCTGCTGCTCTCGGGCAACCGCTCGGCAATGCGCTATCTCGCGACGATCGGCGCCGAGCGCGAGCTGCTCGTGATGCCGACCGCGGCGATTCCCTTCGTCGATCTTGCGACCGGCGAGCGTTGGACCGTCAGGCCCAATCGCGGGCTCGTGCCGTGGTGGATCTTCAGCGCCGGCCGGCGCACGGCGGGCAGCCGCGCCGCGCACTACCTGGCGGCGATCAAAATGGCGTGGGCCGGCAATGCCAGCGTCGCCGCTCTCTTCGGCCGCCAAACGCCGACCTACAAACGCTTCTGGGAGCCGCTCGCCGTCGCCGTGCTCAACACCACCGCCGCCGAGGGGGCCGCCAAGCTGCTCTGGCCGGTGATGACCGAGACGCTCGGGCGCGGCGAGGCCGCGGCGCGGCCCTGCATCGCGCGCGCGGGATTGTCGAAGGCCTTCGTCGATCCGGCGCTGCAATGGCTGGCCGCGCGCGGCGCCGCCGTTCGCTTCAACGACCGGCTGCGCGCGATCCGCATCGACGATGGCCGCGCCGCCGCGCTCGCGTTCGGCGACGGAGAAACGGCGCTGGGGCCAAACGAGCGCGTCGTGCTCGCGGTGACGCCGCCGGTCGCTTCGGCACTGCTGCCGGGGCTCGCCGTGCCGGACGATTTCCGCCCGATCGTGAACCTCCACTACAAGCTCGCGGCGCCCGCGCGGCTGCCCGGCGGCCTGCCGCTGGTCGGCCTCGTCGGCGGCACGGCGCAGTGGCTGTTCGTGCGGGGCAACATCCTGTCGGTCACGATCAGCGCGGGTGAGCGCGAGGTGGACGAGCCGGCGGAGACACTGAGCGAAATCGTATGGCGCGACATCGCGAAGGCGCTCGCGCTGCGCAGCCCGCCCATGCCGCCCTGCCGCGTCGTCAAGGAAAAGCGCGCAACCTTCGCCCAGACGCCGGCGCAGGTCGCCAAGCGGCCGAAAGCGAATGCCGGGCCCAAGGGCCTCGTCCTCGCCGGCGATTGGACCGATACCGGCCTCCCGGCCACGATCGAGGGCGCCATCCGCTCGGGCGAAATGGCCGTAAAGACTCTGTTGACCGCGTAGTTATTCCCGGCTCTCGGCCGTCTTGACCCGCATGGCGGCCCCGACTATCTCAACGCCGCCCGGGCCTTACCGTGAGTGGAGGCCCGGTTCGCTTTTGCCGTATCCTGACAGCATGAACGTCCAGTCCCCGCGCCCGCCCGAGCCCGACCTCGGCGCGCTCGACACGCTGATCGCCGAGCAGGCCGGCCGCCTCGCCGCGGCCCAGCGCGCCGACGGCCATTGGGTGTTCGAGCTCGAGGCGGATGCGACGATTCCGGCCGAGTACATTCTCTATCGCCACTACCTCGCCGACATCGACGAGGTTCTGGAAAGGAAGATCGCGGTCTATCTGCGCCGCATCCAGGGTGCCGATGGCGGCTGGCCGCTGTTCCACGGCGGCGATTTCGATCTCCGCGCCTCGGTCAAGGCCTATTTCGCGCTCAAAGCCGCGGGCGACGCGCCCGAGGCGGCGCACATGCAGCGCGCGCGCGAAGCGATCCTCGCGCATGGCGGCGCGGCGCGGACCAACGTCTTCACCCGCTCGCTCTTGGCGCTCTGGGGCGAGGTGCCGTGGCGCGCCGTGCCGGTGATGCCGGTCGAGATCATGCTCCTGCCGAAATGGTTCCCGTTTCACATGGGCAAGGTTTCGTACTGGTCGC
>DATBLL010000181.1:0-42515 GCA_036555425.1 Alphaproteobacteria bacterium
CGATGGTCTTGGTGACCAGGTCCTCGACCAGCGACTCAAGCTTGGCGCGAGTCAGCTTGATGTTGAGGTGCTTCGGACCCGATGCATCCGCCGTGATGTATGGCAGATTGATTTCGGTCTGCTGGCTCGACGACAACTCGATCTTGGCCTTCTCCGCCGCTTCCTTGAGGCGCTGGCGGGCGAGCTTGTCCTTCCTGAGGTCGATGCCCTGCTCCTTTTTGAACTCCTCGGCGAGGTAATCGATGATGCGCGAGTCGAAATCCTCGCCGCCGAGGAACGTGTCGCCGTTGGTGGAGATGACGTGGATCTGCGATTCGCCGTCGACGTCGGCGACTTCGAGCACCGAGATGTCGAAGGTGCCGCCGCCAAGGTCATACACCGCGACCTTCATCTCGGGCTTGGTGCGGTTCTTCTTGTCGACGCCGTAGGCGAGCGCGGCCGCGGTGGGCTCGTTGATGATGCGCAGCACGTCGAGGCCGGCGATCTTGCCGGCGTCCTTGGTCGCCTGGCGCTGGCTGTCGTTGAAATAGGCGGGAACGGTGATGACGGCCTTGGCGACCGTCTCGCCGAGATAGGCCTCGGCGGTTTCCTTCATCTTCTGGAGGACGAAGGCGCTGATCTGGCTGGGCGCGTATTTCTTGCCGCGCGCTTCGGCCCAGGCGTCGCCATTGTCGGCGCGGATGATCTTGAACGGCGAATGCTGCATCGCCTTCTTGACCTCGGCGTCCTCGAAGCGGCGGCCGATGAGGCGCTTCACCGCGTAGAACGTGCCTTCGGGATTGGTCACCGCCTGGCGCTTGGCGGCCTGGCCGACGAGGCGCTCGCCGTCCTCGAGGAAGGCCACCATCGAGGGGGTGGTGTTGGCGCCTTCGCTGTTGAAGATGACCTTGGGCTTGCCGCCCTCCATGACCGCGACGCACGAGTTGGTCGTGCCGAGGTCGATGCCGATGACTTTGGACATGGTTTTCCTCTATTCCGGCGGACCCGCTCGGCCCGGTTCGACTCTGGCGCCCAAGCAGCCCCCTTCATTGAAATAGGAAGCGGCGGCAGCGGTTTATCAACCGGCCCCGCCACTCCCGGTCCCGGCCCGGCATATGGGGGGAAAGCGCCGGAGGCGCAAGGGGCCAGGGGGCAGGAATCCGGTGCCAACGGGGCATTGGGGCCCCGAATGACGGGGAAAAACGGGCAAATGCGGCTGTTCGACGTTGTTGCGGCCGGGTTATTCCCGCTCGCGGGCCGGACGCGAGAGCATGGCGTTGCGGACCTCGCGCTCGAACAGGGCGAAGATCCCCGGCGTATCCGGATGGCCCAAGTGCTTCACCGGCGTGACGAGGTCGATATCCGCCCACACGAAGGTTTCGTCACGCAGCGCATATCGGCGCCACCGAATGCCGTGAAAACCGCTCGCGTCGTTCCCCGACATGCGCAATAGGAGGTCGTCATCGGACAGGGTTTCGTTGCCGATCTCGGCCCAGGGGTTCTCCGCTTCTTCTTCCGCGCGCGTCAACGCCAGCGCCGCGGTTGCCTTGATGAAACTTCGCGCGATCTTTTCGTTCGGCATCTCTCTCGCCGCCGTCGTCATCCAGAGCGTGTGCCGGTCCGCCGGATCGTGAATCGCGAACAGCTTGACGCCTTCGTCTTCGCGTTCGACCGATACGGCCCAGTCGCGCGGCACGCGCATCAGAGTGAGATTCTGGAAATCAGTCCGTCTCAACGCCTCCGTATGGGCGACGCGGTCGAGAGCAGTCAGCTCGGGCGAAAAGCCGCCCATTCCCATCCACTCGGCGATGGCGCGGGCGATCGAGGCCCGGTGCTCGACGAGCTCGTCGTTGACCAAGGGGCAGCGCAGCACCAGTTCGCGGACATGCGTGCCGGCGAAGGGCTCGACGCATTTCCAGATGATATCCTTCCCCTCGGGCTCGGGGCCCGGAATCGAGATCAGGAAATCGTTGCGCACGTCCGCGGGCGATTTCACCGTGTCCTTGAACTCCGGCTCGTTCACGTAGCGCAGCAGACGCGGCCCGCTGGCGGCCGCCTCGACATCCTCGTGGCTATCGATCCGGTAGTGGATGTCGTAGCCTTCCTTGACGCGGATGCGGCCTTCGAACGGCCGCGCCGGGTGCAGCGACCAGCCGAACGGAAGCGGCGCCACGAAGGTTCCGGCGCCGAGCGATACGATGTTTGCGCTGCCTTCGCCGCCCGCCTTCTGCGCCTCGACGTGGAAGTGCTCGCCCTCGGCGGTAGCGACGCGCTCGATGAGCCGCTTCACCCATGCCGGCGGATTCTGCGGATCGATGCCCGACATCGGATGTTCTTACAATTAAAACGGGAAGCCCGGGATACAGAACAACCTTGCACAAAGAGAGGGATGGATCAAGCCCAGGCGGCCGGATCGGGAATTCGCGTCAGCGCGATCGCTTTGGCCGTTTCAAGGATTTCGCCGGCAGCTTCGCGACATAGGCCTCCCCCAGCGCGAGCCAGCGGTCGAGCTCTTTGCCGTCGCAGGCCTCAGGATCGACCCAGAAGAAGCCTTGCATGGCCCGCCCCCGCATTACGACCGGCAGGCCGCCGGGGAGGCGTTCGGCTTCGGCCTGGCGCGCGCGGTCGGTGCGGATCATGTAGCCGTTCTTGCCGGCACCGCAGAGCATGTTGCCGCGCAGCAGGAAGCAGACGCCGCCGAACATGCGCTTCTCGGTGATCGCGGCGGCGGGGATGTTCGTGAGAGCGCCGAGGCGCCGGCGAAGATTTTCCGCCAGCGCCCCGACGTCGTGCGTGCCTTCCCACTTGGCCAAGGCTCGGGGCGCCTCCTAGGCGCCTGCGCTGGGGGCGAGCAAGAGCGCGTTGCGCACCTCGCGGTCGACAAGGGCTTCGGTTTCGATCTGCGCCGGCTCGTCGACATAGCGCATGGCGGTGACGAGGTGGACGTTGGCCGAGACGAGGTAGGCGCCGCCATCGCGGCTGCCCTCGCGGCCGCTGTCGCGGATGCCGTAGCGGGTCCAGGAGAGGCGGCGCAGGCGCTCCCCTTTCTCCTCGTCCTCGTTGGCGGTGAGCAGCAGCGCGTCGCCCTCGGCGAGGTCCTCGCGCCGGCGCAGGAGCCAATCGCGCCGCTCGGCCGCGAGCGGGCCCTCCCACGCCGCATCGGCCGCGTCGGCCAGGAACTCGCCCGCATCGCCGCCGGCGGGGACGCGCCGGACGCGCGAGGTGACCCAGATCGTCTCGCGGTCCTCTGGCTCGTCGACGGCGTAGAGCTTGCGCCCGTCCTTCTCGCCGTCGACCTCGACCGCCCATTGGCGCGGCACGCGCATCAGCAGCGTGTCCTCGAAGCTCACGCGCTCCAACACAGCACTGTGCGCGACGCGGTCGAGCGCCGTCGGCTCGGGCGCGAAGCCGCCGAGATTGAGCCATTCGCCGATCGCGCGGCCGATCGCCATGCGGTGCGGCACCAGCGCCGCGGTGAGCCGGCAGCGCAGCTCGAGCTCGCGCACATGCGTGCCGCGCAGGGGATCGAGGCGCTTCCAGACGATGTCGCGCCCGGCGGGGTCGCGCTCGGGAATGGCGACGAGGACGTTGGCGAGGGCGTCCTTCGGCCGCTCCACGGTTTCGCGCATCTGGTCGAGATAGTCGAGGATGCGCGCCTCGCCGCGCGCCGCCGGCGGGTCTTCGTAGCTGTCGAGGCGGTAGTCGATCGCGTAGCCCTCGCGCGGGCGGATGCGGCCGCTGAACGGGCGCCCGGGCTGCAGCGACCAGCCCGACGGCAGCGGTGCCGCGAAGGTATCCTGGCCGAGGCTGAACATGCGGCCGCCTTGGCCGTCGCCGCCGCGGCCGTCGGCGTCGCCGCCCTGCCGGCGGTTCGCGCGCGACATCAGCTGCCGCACCCACGCCGGCGGATTGCGCGGATCGAATGTGCTCATGACTCTGCGGACGCTCGCGGCCGGAAATCCGGCGCCAACGCGGGCAAGGCTGCCACGCCGGTTCGCGGCGGGCAAGCGCCGCGACCGCGCAGGCGCCAGGGGCCTAGGCGCAGCGGCGCAGCGGGATTGCTCCGCCGGACTCGACCGTGCCGGTGCTCGCCATGGCGAGCGCCGGGGGGTCGAGGATCTCGACGCGGTTGGCCGTGGCGAGGCGGATCGCGCCGAGGCCGCGCAGCGCGGTGAAGACCCGGCTCACCGTCTCGACCGTGAGGCCGAGATAGTCGGCGACGTCGATGCGGCTCATCGGCAGCTCGGCGACGAGGGCCTCGGAGACGAGGGCCTCGAAGGCGAGGCAAGGCGATTGGGCCCTGGTCTTGCGCCGGGCCATCGCGAGCAGGAATGCGGCGAGCCGGCCGCGCGCATCGAGCTGGCCCAGCGTCAGGATGCGCTCCTGTGCGGCGGCGAGGCCCACGCCTTCGCGGCCTCCGGTTGAATTCCGCCGGCGGCGCTAGGCCGCGCGCCTAGGCCTAACGGCCTAGTCGGGAAGCCGAATGGCTTCTACCTACGCGCGCGGCCTAGGCTTCGCGGCAAATAGGGGGAATAGGGACGTGACGGACGCCTTGCAGCCGATGATCGCGGTCATCGACCGCGACCGCCTGACCGCCTACGGCCTCGCGCTGCTGCTGCGCGACTGGGGCTACGACTCGGTCGTCGGCCAATCGGCGCGCGAAATCTTCGGCCGCACCGAGGCGCGAGGCCTGCGCATCGCCGGCATCGTCGCCGACGACCGGACCGAGGACGGCAGCAGCGGCGCGGACGAAGCCGCCGCCCTGGCCGCGCTGGCGGCGCGGCCGATCCCGACGGTGGTGCTCGGTGCGGCGGCCGACGCGATCCCGCCCGGCGCGACCAGCATCCCCAAGCCGATCGAGCCGTTTCGGCTTCGCGACGTGCTTAGAACTATGATTACAATCGCGCCGTGACCCGCCACCCGCCGCCGGGCGGAGAAGAGGTCTCCTTGCCGGCCGATCTCCAACTGCTGAAGCTCGTGGCCGACGCGATGCCGGGCCTGGTGTCGTACATCGATGCCGATCTCCGGTATCGATACATGAATCGGGCCTATCTGGATTGGTTCGGCCTCGACCCCGAGGCCTGCCTCGGCAAGACGCCGCTGGACGTGGCCGGCCCCGAAGGGTTCAAGGCCTTCGAGCCGCATCTGCGCCGCGGCCTCGCCGGCGAGCGGCTGACCTACGAAGAGACGGTTCCGTTCCAGCACGGGGGTGCGCGCGCGGTGCGCGGATACATCGTGCCCGATCGCGGCGCCGACGGGCACGTGCAGGGCATCTTCTCGTTCACGACCGACATCACGAGCGAGCGCCAGACCGAGCAGGCGCTCCGCCGCGCCCATCGCGAGGCGGTCGCGGCCACGCGCGCGAAATCGCAGTTCCTCGCCGCCGCCAGCCACGACCTGCGCCAGCCGCTGCACGCGATGGCGCTGTTCATCACCGCGCTGGCGCGGCGCGTCAAGGACCCCGAGGGAATCGAGATCGTCGAGGGCCTGCGCGTGGCGGTCGATTCGATGCGCGCGATGTTCGCGGCGCTGGTCGACATCTCGAAGCTCGATGCCGCCGCCATTACGCCGGCGCCGAGAGAATTTCCGGTCGCCGACGTTCTGGCCAAGATGCGCGCCGATTTCGCCGGCCAGGCCGAGGCCAAGGGCATCGGCTTCGCCGTCGTCGATTGCTCGGCCGGCGTCCGCACCGATCCCGCGCTGCTCGAGACCCTGCTGCGCAACCTCGTGCACAACGCGGTGAAATTCACCGCCGCGGGCAAGGTGCTGGTCGGCTGCCGGCGGCGCGGGCGCGCGCTGCGCCTCGACGTGATCGATACTGGCGGCGGCATCGCGGCGGACCAGCTCGAGACGATCTTCGACGAGTTCCGCCGGCTCCAGCCCGGGCGCAAGACCGGCACGGAAGGGCTCGGCCTCGGCCTTGCCATCGTGCGCCGGCTCTCGCACCTGCTCGACCTGCCGGTGACGGTCGCCTCCGAAGCCGGCCGCGGCACGCGCTTCTCGGTGGAGCTGCCGCTGGCCAGGGGCACGGCCGCGAAGCGGCCGGATCCGGCCGAAGCGCCGGCGCCGGAATCGGCGGCGCTCAAGGGCGCCAGGATTCTCGCTGTCGACGACGACGAGATGGTGCGCGGCGCCGTCGCGCGCTTCCTCTCCGATTGGGGCTGCACGGTGGAAACCGCCGGGACGCCGGCCGAGGCGCTGGCGCGTATCGACCTCGACGCCTTCCGCCCCGACCTCCTGCTCGTCGACTACAATCTCGGCACGCCGATGGACGGGCTCGCGCTCGTCGAGACCATCGGCAAGCACCTGCCGAAGCGCCCACCCGCCATCTTGATCACCGGGGCCACCGATGCCGACGCGATTCGGCGCTTCGAATCCTCGGGCCATGCCTGGCTGGCGAAGCCGGTCGATTCCGCGGAGCTGCGCCGCCTCGCCGCGCAGCTCATCGAACGAGCGCGCTCATAGCGCTTTTCACCGTCTAACCCGATTGAACCGTTGAACCGCGAAGCGGTTCTGACCCGAAGCCCAGGGTTGCCGCGGAGCGGCTACCCTGGGTTTGCGCGCAAAGCCAGAACCGACCCCGAAGGGGTTGTGCCCTCCGTGACGCTGTCGGACACAACCCTTTCAGGGTTGAATCTTTGGCATTGCGAAACCCGGGGTGGGCGCGATGCGCCAACCCCGGGCTCTGGGACAGAACCGCTTCGCGGTTCTCATTGCTCGATCAGATATTGAACCGCGCCGCGAGCACGGCGGCTTCGGTGCGGTTGCGGGCTTTCAAGAAGCGCAGCACCGCGGCCAGGTGGATTTTCACCGTGCCCTCGGCCAGGGCGAGCTCGCGCGCGATCTCCTTATTCGATTTCCCCTTGGCGAGGAGGCGCAGCACGTCTTTCTGCCGCGGCGTCAGGCCCTCGAAGGCGACGGGCGGCACGCCGGCCGGCGGCGCGGGCTCGGGCACGGCGGGCGAGGCAAGCTGCGGCGGAACGTAGACCTGGCCGCGGCGCACGCGCTCGATCGCCGAAATCAGTTCGGCGTCGGGCGAGCTCTTCACGACATAGCCATGCACGCCGGCGCCGAGCGCGCCCAAGACGTCGTTGCGCGCGTCCGAGCCCGAGAGCACGAGAATCGCGGTTTCGGGATAGGCCTCGCGCACCGCGCGCAGACTCTCGACGCCGGCCATGCCGGGCATCTTCAGGTCGAGGATCGCGAGATCGACCGGCGCCGCGTGCGAGAGGCCCTCGAGCGCCGCATCGAGGCTGTCGACGTCGCGCACGTCGGCTTTGGGGAAGGAGTCGGTCAGCAGGAGCCGCAGCCCCTTGCGAAAAAGCGCGTGGTCGTCGGCGATGAGTATGCGCTTCAGAGGACGCATTGGATGATCTCGCTCCGCTGCTGCGTCTCCCGTGCGCCCGCCGTCCCTTAGCGGCGGACCGCCCCGCGGATGATCTTGGGCGCTGAGCGGGGCATGGGCAAGATGTTTAACATGCATTTCCGCGCGACCGCCCGACGATTGTTGCATGATCGCCGCGGCCTCCGCGTCCGAGCGACGGTGGCGCGCCGTACGCAGCGCGGTTCCGCGCCGCCGCGCTACCGGTTTCGCAAGGGTGACCAGCTCCGCCGTTCGAATGCAGTTTAGAGATCGAACCCCGGCCTCGGTGGACAGGTGCGCCGCGGCGCTGTATGCAACGCGCCTTCGCGCAGCCGCGCAGGGATTCGAGCACTCGTGACGTCGACGGCGACCGCTGCTCTTCGATGGTGACGCGCCGGCCTTAGGGCCCGCAGGCGCGCTTCTCTTCTTTTCGCGATCCCCCCGATTCTTCCGCTGCCAGCGCGCTTCGGCGCGCTCGGCGGGTTTCCGCAGCATCGCCATGTCCATCGACAATTTCCGTACCGCTTCCGGATTCCGCATTCGCCGCCGCACGACGCGGCTCGACTACGCCGCGGGCTTTGGCTTTCTCGCCGAGCAGCTTGATTCCCGCCGCGGCGCGTATTTCTCCTCCGGCGTCGAGGACCCCGACCGCTATTCGCGCTGGGAATTCGGCTTCGCCGATCCGCCGCTCGAGATCGTGGGCCGCGGCCGTGCGCTGACGCTCGGCGCGCTCAACCGCCGCGGCGAAGTTTTGCTCGCGCTGCTGGCGCCGGTGCTGGCCGGCGGCGGCGTGAGCGTCGTCCGGCGCGGGTGCGCGCGCGTCGAGCTCGGGGTCGCGCGCGCCGCGCGCCGCTTTCCCGAGGAGGAGCGGAGCCGCCAGCCCTCGGCGTTCACCGTGCTGCGCCGCATCGCCGGCGCCTTCGCGGGAACAACCGACCGTTTCCTCGGCCTCTACGGCGCGTTCGGCTATGATCTCGTCTTTCAGTTCGAGGACCTGCCGCAGCGCCTCGCGCGCGCGGCGGACGCGGTCGACCTCCACCTCTATTTGCCCGACCGGCTCTACGTGCTCGACCGCCGGCTCGAGACCGCGCATCGCTACGACTACGATTTCGCGCGCGGCTCCCTGAGCACGGCCGGCCTGCCGCGCGCATCCGCGCACGACGCTGCCCCGCGATATTCCGCTGCCGCCGCCGCGCCGGCGATCGCCGCCGATGTCGGTGCGGTCGACTATGCGCAAGCGGTCGAGACCGTGCGCCGCCACCTCGCCGCCGGGGACGCCTTCGAAGTGGTGCTGAGCCGCACATTTTCGTCGCCGTGCGCGGCGGCGCCCTCGCGCCTCTTCGCGGCGCTGCGTCAGGTGAGCCCCTCCCCTTACGAATTCCTCATTCGCCTCGGCGCGGACGAGGCGCTCTTGGGCGCCTCGCCGGAAATGTTCGTGCGCGTCGACGCCGACGGCCGCAACGGCCGCCGGATCGAGACCTGCCCCATCTCGGGCACCATTCGCCGCGCTGGCGAGCCGATGGAGGACGCAGAGCGCATCCGCGCCCTCCTCAACTCCGAGAAGGACGAGGCCGAGCTCACCATGTGCACCGACGTCGACCGCAACGACAAGGCGCGTATCTGCGCGCCCGGCTCGGTGCGCCTGCTCGCGCGGCGGCTCATCGAGCGCTATGCCGGCCTCTTCCACACGGTGGACCACGTCGAGGGGCGCCTGCGCCCCGGCTTCGACGGCTTCGACGCGTTCCTCTCGCACATGTGGGCGGTGACCTTGACCGGTGCGCCGAAGCGCAAGGCGGTCGAGATCATCGAGGCGCTCGAGATCGCGCCCCGGCGCTGGTACGGCGGCGCCATCGGCGGCTTCACCTTCGACGGCGGCGTCAACACCGGGATCACGATCCGCACGATACACCTCGAAGCCGGAATCGCGCGCTACCGCGCCGGCGCCAGCATCGTGTACGACAGCAAGGGCGACGAGGAAGCGGCGGAGACGGAGACCAAGGCGACGGCCTTCCGCCGCGTGCTCGCGGCGCTGACGCAGGTGCGTCCGCGGGCCGCAGCGGCGCCGGCTGCATCGTCCGCCGCCCGCCCCGGCGCCGGCCGGCGCGTGATCATGATCGACAATGAGGATTCCTTCGTTCACACGCTGGCCGACTATTTCCGCCAGACCGGCGCCGCGGTCACGACCTATCGCTGGGGCCTGCCGCTCGCGGACGTGCTGGCCGCGCGCCCCGATCTCGTCGTGCACTCGCCCGGGCCGGGCCGGCCGGCGGAGTTCGGCGTGCCGGCGCTCGTGCGCGCGCTCGCCGCGGAAGGCATTCCGCAATTCGGCGTCTGTCTCGGCCTCCAAGGCATCGCCGAGGCGTTCGGCGGCACGCTCGCGGTGCTGCCCGAGCCGCGCCACGGCAAGCGCTGGCACGTGCTGCACGAGGGCGCCGGGCTGTTCCGAGATCTTCCGTCGCCGCTCGCGGTCGGCGCCTATCACTCGCTGCACGCGCCGGCGCAAGCCTTGCCCGCCGAGCTCGCCGTCACCGGCCGCACCGAAGCCGGCCTGGTGATGGCGCTGCGGCACAAGCACCTGCCGATCGCGGCCGTGCAGTTCCACCCCGAATCGATTCTTTCCCTCGGCGGCGGATACGGCCTGGCGCTGATCGCCAACGCCGTGGCGTCGCTGGCGCCGCGCGCGCCGGCGGCCTTTCAGCGCTCAGCGACGATGAAGATGCGGCGAAAGGGAAACAGCGTGCGCCCGTCGGGCTCGGGCGGATAGGCGGCGGCGATGCGCTCCGCATACGCGGCCAAGAATCCTTTCTTGGCCGCGTCGTCGAGCGCGTCGAGATAGGGGCGCAGGCCCGTGCCCTTGGTCCATTCGACGACCGGATTGGGGCCCTCGAGCACCTGCAGATATTCACACTCCCAGATGTCGAGCCGCGCGGCATGCGGCGCCAGCATGCGATAGTAGGCGTCGGGGCCATGCACGGCGCAGATGCCGCGCACGCCGGCGAGCTTCGCCTTCCACGGCCCCGCCTCGGCGGCCTCGGCCATCGCCGTGTGCGACGGCGCCCCGTGATTGCGCGGCATCTGGATCGCGAGCGTGCCGCCCGGCGCCAATTGCTCCACCAGGCGCGGGAACAGTGCTTCGTGATGCTCGAGCCAGTGCATCGCCGCGTTGCTGTAGACGACGCTCGCGGGCTCGGCCGCGCGCCAGGCCGCGAGCTCGGCGAGGATGAACGCGATGCGCGGCGCGGCGGCGCGCGCCTTTTCGAGCATCGCGAGCGAGCTGTCGACGCCGGTCACGCGCGCCTTGGGCCAGCGCTCGGCCAGGAGCTTCGTGACGTTGCCGGCGCCGCAGCCCAAGTCGAACACCGCACCCGGCTCCCCGGCGCGGATGCGCGCCAAGAGATCGAGCGCGGGGCGCAGGCGATGATCGGCGAATTTGAGATATTGATTGGGGTCCCAGGAGCTCATGTCACTTCCGTCCGCGCCGCGCCTCGATCGCGTCCCAGATCTCGCTTTCGATCTTGGTGCCGGAGAGGCGGTTGATCTCCTGGATGCCGGTGGGCGAGGTGACGTTGATCTCGGTGAGATAATCGCCGATCACATCGATGCCGACGAAGACGAGGCCGCGCTCGCTGAGCGCCGGGCCGATCGCTTCGCAGATCATGCGCTCGCGCTGGGTGAGCTCCGCCTTCTGGGCGGCGCCGCCGGCGTGGAAATTGGCGCGGGCCTCGCCCTCCTGCGGCATGCGCGAGACGGCGCCCGCGGCCTTGCCGTCGACGAGGATGATGCGCTTGTCGCCCCTCCGGATTTCGGGGATGTAGCGCTGCGCGATGATGGGCTCGCGGTACATCTGCGTGAATACTTCGAGGATCGAGCCCAGATTCTCGTCGTCGGGCTTGACGTGGAAGACGCCGGAGCCGCCATTGCCGAACAGCGGCTTCACCACGATGTCCTTGTGCTGCTTGCGGAACGCCAGGATTTCGTCCTTGTCGACGGTGATGAGCGTCGGCGGCATCAGCTCCTGGAAATGGGTGACGAACAGCTTCTCGGGCGCGTTCCGGACATGCACCGGATCGTTGATGACCAGCGTCCGCGGATGGATGCGCTCCAGGAGGTGCGTCGTCGTGATGTAGGCCATGTCGAAGGGCGGGTCCTGGCGCAGCAGCACCACGTCCATCATCGAGAGATCGAGCGGCTCCAGCGGCCCGAGCGCCACGTGGTCGCCCTTTTTCCGCCGGATCTCCTTGACGCGCTGCGCCTTGGCGATCACGCGTCCGCCATGCAGCGACAGCGTCTTCGGCGTGTAGTACCAGAGGCCGTGGCCGCGGCTTTGCGCCTCCAGCATCAAGACGAA
The DNA here is from genome assembly GCA_036555425.1 of Alphaproteobacteria bacterium. Taxonomy (GTDB): domain Bacteria; phylum Pseudomonadota; class Alphaproteobacteria; order Bin65; family Bin65; genus SBBV01. The sequence continues at coordinate 11,691 of DATBLL010000181.1, forward strand.
CGTGCTGTCCGCGTCGATGTTGATGCCATGGATCGGGTCCATCTGGACGGCGACGGCGAGGGACATGGGAAGAGGTCCGGTGCTGAGGCGCGGCGATTTAATTGCAGCATTTCTCGCACGAGGCAACCCGAGCCAAGAGCGAAGATTTGCGCGGGAACCCCGAAGGGGTTCTGGCCCAAAGCCCAGGGTTGGCGCGGAGCGCCTACCCTGGGACCAAGCGGCAAATGCGAATCAACCCCGAAGGGGTTGTGTCCGCGTCCAGCCCCGCGGGCACTCCCAGGGTAACCGCTTCGCGGCAACCTTGGGCTTTGCGACGGAACCGCTTCGCGGTTCTCTAACCAATCGATTCAGGCCGCCGCCTTGGGCCGCCTCGCCCGCTCGCTGGCGCTCTTGAGCTGCCCACACGCGGCGAAGATATCGCGGCCGCGCGGCGTCCTCACGGTGCCGACGAGGTTGCCTTCGTGCACGATGTTGGCGAAGCGCTCGATGGCGTCGGGCGGCGAGGTTTCGAAGGGTGCCCCGGGCCAGGGGTTGAACGGGATGAGGTTCACCTTGGCCGGGATGCCGCGCAGCAGCCGCACCAGCTCCCGCGCCTCGGCGGGGCTGTCGTTCACGTCCTTCAGCATCACGTATTCGAAGGTGATGCGGCGCGCGTTGTTGACGCCGGGATAGTCGCGGCAGGCCGCGAGCAGCTCGGCGATCGGGTATTTCTTGTTGATCGGCACGATCTCGTCGCGGAGCTCGTTGGTCACCGCGTGCAGCGAGACCGCGAGGTTGACGCCGAGCTCCTCGCCGCAGCGCTTGATCATGGGTACCACGCCGGCGGTCGAGAGCGTGATCTTGCGGCGCGAGATGGCGAGGCCTTCCGGATCCATGAGGATGCCGAGCGCCGCCGCCACGTTGTCGTAATTGTAGAGCGGCTCGCCCATGCCCATCATCACCACGTTGGTGATCTCGCGGTCTTCGGCCGGCGAGGGCCATTCGCCGAAGGCGTCGCGCGCGATCATGAGCTGGCCGACGATCTCGGCGGCGGTGAGGTTGCGCACCAGGCGCTGCGTACCGGTGTGGCAGAACTTGCAGGTGAGGATGCAGCCCACCTGCGAGGAGATGCAGACCGTGCCGCGGTCCTCTTCCGGAATGTGGACACACTCGGCTTCCCTGCCGTCGGCAAAGCGCAGCAGCCATTTCCGCGTGCCGTCGACGGATTGGAGCGCGTGTACCGCGAGCGGGCGCGCCAGCGCGTAGCGCTCGGCCAGGCGCGCGCGTAGGTCTTTCGAGATGTTGGTCATCGCGGCGAAATCGGCGGCGCCGCGGAAGTAAATCCAGTGCCAGAGCTGCTTGACGCGGAAGGCCGGCTCGCCCAGCGCCGTCACCACCTCGGCCAGTTCGGCGCGCGTGAGCCCGACCAGGCTCGGCTTGGCCTGCTCCGGCGGCGGCGCCACGGGGGCCGCTTCAGGCGAATGGAGGGCGGTTTCCATGGGCGGAGATATAGGGCGCCCGGGCGGCCGTTAACAAGGAACGGGCCTTGCGGCACTTCGCGGAGGCGGGTTCGACACCCGCCTCTAGGAAGGCTTTGTCGTCAGCTCAGCCACATCAGCAGGCCATGGCCGTCCTTGGCGGCTTCGGCGACGAAACCCTGCAGCAGCGGGAAATAGTGCCCGACGTCGCCGTTGATCTCGGCGGCGCCGCTCTCGCCGTCGTCGTCGCAGCAATAGATGCCGAGGGCGCTCATGCGCCGGATGTCGATGCGGCGCTGCAGCTCGGCCGCGGTCAGCGGCGCCAGGAAACGGGCGAAGGCGGCGGTGGCGGCGGGCTCGTGGAGGCGCGCCGGCCCATAGCCCATGTCCTCGCCGAGTTCGCGTCCGCCCAGCAACGCGTTGGCCGGGGGATTCCCGCCATGGGCCTCACCGGTGAAGAGGTAGTGCAGCACGTGCCAAGATTTGTGGAGGTCGAGGACAGGGCCGGACCCGCCGGCGGAGACCGCTGCGCGCGTGGCCGCGTTCGCCCGCTCTATTTGCCGTTCCAGCTCGCGCTGCAGCACCGGCGAGGCGAGCCGGCCGTTGCCTCCGCCCTCGCGAAGCAGTTCGATATTCCGGAGCAGGTTCGGCGTCTTCGTGTGCAGGCCGGCCAACGTCCCCGTGGTGGCGATCGACGTTGCAGCGGCAGGGTTGCGCTTGATGGCCGCGACTTCGAACGGAGAGAGCCGCCGCGCGTAGGCATTCATGCTCATGGCCGATAACCGCGATCGCGACCGCAATTGCGGCCACTTCTGCGGCACGGACCCTAGCGCCGAGCCGTTAATGCGGGTTGAACCAGCGCGGCGCTAGCGCGCGGCGCGCGTGGGCGTGCGCAGCTGCTGGGTGCGCAGATAGGCCTTGCCGTGCTCCTCGGCGGTGAGGCGCGCGCCGATGGCGTAGAACAGCGAGACGGCGCGCGGATGCCCGGCTTCGGCGGCGAGCCGGATGCGGGCGAAGGCCTCGATGAAGTCGCGCACGACGCCTTCGCCGGCGAGGTAGCGCAGGCCGAGACGGTAGTTGGCGTCGGCGTCGCCGAGATTCGCGCGCTGCGTTAACGTGTCCAGGGTGGTACCGGCGATGCGGCCCTCGGCGGGCGCCATCGCTCCGCTGTTCGCCGGCGCCGAGAGCGGGCCGATCGAGAGCTTGTGCACCGGCGGCGCCGCCGGCAGGGCGCGCACGCTCAGCGGCGGCGCCATCGTGCGGCGGGTGAGGCGGGCCTCGGAATCGTCCTGCGCCAAGACCGGAGCGGCGAAGACGCCGGCGGCCAGGACCGCGGCCGCCGCGGCTGAAAGCGATGCTGCAAAGGAAAGTGGTGCGCGTTTCATGGCGAATTCCGCGATTCAGGTGGCGAGCGTGTCGATGAACCGGGCCATGTCGATGTCGCGCTGGCTCACGCCCTGGCACTCATGGGTGGAGAGCGCCACCGACACCCGGTTGTAGACATTGGACCATTCAGGATGGTGATCCATCCGCTCGGCCTTGAGGGCAACCTGGGTCATAAAGGCAAAGGCCTGATTAAAGTCCGCGAAACGGAATTCCTTAACGATGGCGTCCCGATCCGCGGCTTCCTTCCAACCTTCGAGACCCGCCAGCGCCTGCCGGCGGGCACTGCCCTCCAATCGCGCGACCATGCCGCTCCCTCCCGGCGCTGCTCGCAGAGCCATGCCGAAACCAACCCGTTTCGGCCCGCGCCCCCGGGCTCCAGGCTCTCCGGCCATGGGACATGTCAGTTCTTGCCGGTGGCGCGAAGTTGCAGAGCTATGGAGGGAATCCGGCGGAATTTAGACCGGCGGCGCCCAGGCTGCGCCACGGCTGGGGCAGCGCCGCCGAATCGCGCAATGGTGTTGCGCAAAAGCCACGTACGCAGTGCGCTTGGCGTTGCCGGACGCAAGCGGTATGTACGGAAGAGTCATGCCCGCCCAACCGCTCTATGCCGCGGACATCCCGCCCGAGAAGGATCCCAGCCTCGACGAGTTCCAGGCGCTCGCGGCCGAGGCGCTCGCCGTGATTCCCGAGCCGTTCAAGACGCACATCAAGGGCGTGGTCATCCGCGTCGCCGAGTGGCCCGAGGACGAGGTGCTGGCCGACATGGGCTTCGATTCGCCCTACGACCTGCTCGGCCTCTATCAGGGCGTGGCGCTGACCGAGCGCGGCTCGGGCGACGTGGCGCCGCCGGTGGACATGGTCTTTCTTTACCGCCAGCCGCTGCTCGCCTATTGGGAGGACACCGGCTTCGACCTGCGCGACATCGTGCGCAACACGCTGGTGCACGAGATCGGCCATCATTTCGGCCTGTCCGACGCCGAGATGGAAGCGCTCGAGGCCGCAGCCGAGGACGAAGACAAGAAGCGCGCGGGATCATGACCATTCCAGAGCCGCTGCCGCCCGAGAAGCTCTATCGCGTCTGCGATCCGGCCGCGCTCGGCTTCAAGACGACCGACGACATTTCCGATTTCGACGAGATCCTCGGCCAGCCGCGGGCGGTCGAGGCGATGCGCTTCGGCATCGACATCAGGCGCCAGGGCTACAACATCTTCGTGCTCGGGCCGCAGGGCGCCGGGCGCTACACGCTGATCGGCGAGTTCCTGCGCCGCACCGCCGCCGCCGAGCCCAAGCCCGACGACTGGTGCTACATCTTCAACTTCACCGAGCCGCACAAGCCCAAGGCGCTGCGCCTGCCGCCGGGCCAGGGCCTGCCGTTCCGCGCGGCGATGGCGCAGCTCGTCGACGATCTGCGCGCCTCGATCCCCGCCGCCTTCGAGGCGGAGGAGCACCAGGCGCGGCGTAATCTCATCGAGAGCGAGCTGAAGGAGCGCCACGAGCAGGCCTTCCAGGCGCTGCGCCACGATGCGCAGCGGAAAGGCCTGGCGCTCGGTCAATCGCCGACCGGCTTCGTCTTCGTGCCGATGCGGCACGGCAAGGCGATCCCGCCCGAGGTGTTCAACGCGCTGGAGCACGCGGAGCGCGAAGCGATCACCGCCGCCATGCGCGAGATGGAGGAGCGGCTCGAGTCGCTGCTGCGCCAATCGCAAACGTGGCAGAAGGATTCGATCGAGAAGCTCCGCGCGCTGAACCAGCAGCTCGCCCAGCGCGTCGTCGATCATCACATCGGGCCCTTGAAGGCCGAATTCGCCGCCTTTCCGGACGTGCTCGCCTATCTCAACGCGGTGCGCGACGACCTCATCAAGAACGTGCTGCGCTTCCTTAGGGCCGCCGCCGGCGGCGGGCCGCAGGCGATGGGGATCATCTCGGTCGAAGGCATAGGCGACGAGGACCCGGCGCCGTTCCGCCGCTATCAGGTCAACGTCATCGTCCACAACGGAATGACGCCGGGCGCGCCCGTCGTCTACGAGGACCTGCCCTCGGTGCCGAGCCTCATCGGCCGCGTCGAGCACGCGGCGCAGTTCGGCCAGCTCGTCACCGACTTCACGCTGATCAAGGCGGGCTCGCTGCACAAGGCGAACGGCGGCTATCTCATCGTCGACGCGAGGAAGGTGCTGCTGCAGCCCTTCGCCTACGAGGAGCTGAAGCGCGCGCTGCAGTCGCGGCAGATCAAGATCGAATCGCTCTCGCAGCGCCTCGGCTATGCGCCGATCTCGACGCTCGAGCCCGAGCCGATCCCGCTCGAGACCAAGGTCGTGCTCGTGGGCGAGCCGATCCTCTATTACCTCCTCTCCGCCTACGACCCCGAATTCGCCGAGCTGTTCAAGGTCCAGGCGGAGATGTCGGACCGCATGGACAACGCGCCCGAGGCGCTCCTGAGCTACGCGCGCCTCATCGCCAAGCTGGTGCGGCGCGAAAAATTGCGCCCGTTCACCGCCGCTGCGGTGGCGCGCGTGCTCGAGCACAGCGCGCGCATGGTCGAGGACAGCGACAAGCTCTCGGCGCGCTTCGCCTATGTCCTCGACTTGCTGCGAGAAGCCGACTATTGGGCCGGCGAAGCGGGCACCAGCCACGCCGCCGTCGCGCATGTGGAGGCCGCGCATGTGGAGCAGGCGATCGCGGCGCGCATCCGCCGCGCCGACCGCATCCGCGAGGCGATGCAGGAGCAAATCGTTCGCGGCCACGTGCTGATCGACACGGCGGGCGCCAAGGCCGGGCAGGTGAACGGCCTTTCGGTGCTGCAGCTCGGCAATTTCACGTTCGGCAAGCCTTCGCGCATCTCGGCGCGCGTGCGCATGGGCCGCGGCGAGGTGGTCGACATCGAGCGCCGCGTCGAGCTGGGCGGCCCCTTGCACACCAAGGGCGTCATGATCCTGGCCGGCTATCTCGGCGCCAAATTCGCGTCCGACCGGCCGCTGGCCCTCTCGGCCACGCTCGTCTTCGAGCAGTCCTACGCGGGCGTCGACGGCGACAGCGCCTCCTCGGCCGAGCTCTACGCCCTTCTCTCCGCGCTCGCCGAGATCCCGATCAAGCAGAACTTCGCCGTCACCGGCTCGGTCAACCAGTTCGGCCAGGTGCAGGCGATCGGCGGCGTCAACGAGAAGATCGAGGGCTTCTTCGACGTCTGCGCCGCGCGCGGCATGAAGGGCGGCGAGGGCGTGCTCATCCCCGCCTCCAACGTCGTGAACCTGATGCTGCGCAAGGACGTGGTCGAGGCAGTGCGCGCCGGGCGCTTCCGCATCTATCCGGTCACGACGGTCGACGAGGGCATCGAGATCCTGACCGGGGTCGCGGCGGGCGCGGCGGGCGCCGACGGCGCCTATCCGCCCGGCACGGTGAATGCCAGCGTGGCGGCGCGGCTCGAGGCCCTCGCCGAAGCCGCGCGCCGTTTCACGATGCGCGGCGCCGTAAGCGACGGCAACGGCGAAGGCGAAGGAGAGAAGAAGAAGTGAAGCCGCGCTACTTCGAGGACTTCGCCGAGGGCGACCGCGTGGTGACCCAGGGCATCACGCTGACCGAGGCCAACATCATCGATTTCGGCCTGCGCTTCGACCCGCAGCCGCTCCACATCGACAAGATCGCGGCCGAGCAGGGCTTCTATCACGGCCTCATCGCGAGCGGCTGGCAGGTGGCCTCGCTCGCGTTTCGCCTGCTCTGGCAGAGCGGCTTCATCTATGGCGGCTCGCTCGGCTCGCCCGGCGTTGACGAGCTGCGCTGGCTCGTGCCGGTGCGCCCGGGCGACACGATCTTCGTCGAGGCCGCGGTCACCGGCACCCGCCTCTCGTCGAAGGGCGACCGCGGCTATGTCGGCGTCGCCTATGCGGTGAAGAACCAGAAGGGCGAAACCGTGCTGACCATGAAGGGCACCCAGATCATGGCGCTGCGCCCCTCGCGCGATCCCCGGCCGAAGACGATGGCGGCGAGGGCGAAGTAGCGAGGGGTTCCGCCGCACGCCGAGTTCCGCCACTCTCCCCGCCCCCTCCCCAGTCGGAGCGAACACATGCTGAAACGGCACAATCCGGCGACGGTGCATGCGCCGGCGGGCAAGTACAGCCACGGCGTCGAGGCGCCGGCGGGCGCGCGCCTCTTCTACGTATCGGGCCAGGTCGGCGCCAAGCCCGACGGCACGACGGCGCCGAACGAGGCCGCGCAATGCGACCAGGCCTGGGCCAACGTGAAGAACGTGCTTGCGGCCGCCGGCATGGGCATCGAGGACATCGTGAAGCTCAACGCCTATGTGACGCGCGCCGATCTCATCCCGGTGTACCGCGCGGCGCGGGACCGGGCGGTCGGCGCGGCGGCGGCGCCCGCCTCGACGCTCGTGGTCGTGGCGGCGCTGGCCAATCCCGCCTGGGTGGTGGAGATCGAATGCGTCGCGGCCAAGGCGTGAGTTACGGGAACGGCGGCACGGCTTTACCCCGTAGTAGGGCGGTTCGGGTTTGATCCGCCGCATGCGTCGCCCCCTCGTCCGCCTCATGCTCCTCGGCTGCCTCGCGGCCACCCCCGCCGCCGCGCAGATGCAATCGCTGCCGCCGCCGGTCGACCTCGGCATCCGCAACATCATGCAGGACACCGACGTGTGGTGCTGGGCGGCGGTGGCGCAGCAGGTCATCATCAAGCGGAAGGGCCGCTCGCCGCCGCAATGCGCGCTGGTCGCCATGGTGCATGGGCGCTATCCGAGCTTCTGCTGCCCGCACTACGAGCGCTGCGCGGTGGCCGGAAGCCTGCGCCAGATCCAGATCCTCATCCGCAATTTCGGCCAGCGCACCACGTCGCTGTCGCCGCCGACCGACGCGATGTCGCTTTACCGCACGCTGCGGGCGGGCCGCCCCATCATCCTCGCCATCCGCAACTCGCCCTACACCGGCCACGTCGTCGTGCTGACCGGCATGAGCTGGACCAACGGGGCCAACGGGCCGGAAGCGATTCTGCACGTCAACGATCCGCTCCAGGTGATCCCCGACCGCTTGAGCTTCCGCGCGCTGGTGCCGCGCTGGCGGGCGGCGCTGGTGGTGTATTAGCCGCCAGGCCGCTATTTTTTTGTAAGAAATTCAATAAGTTGAAGTCCTGCCGGGGCGGCCCGGGGCGCCGCTGCGACAGCGCCGGGCGCGGGTAAATGTTTTGTTAATCCCGTCCATCTAATCAGCATTGCCAATCGCTTAAGCCGCGGAAATTCCGCCGGGCGGAGACATGATCCCGACCATCGCCTCCAGCGATCGCAACGGCTCGCTGCTCGCGCGCTACGTGGCGCGCATGGGGGCCCTGGTCGACCGGCGCCTGTCGCAGATCGCGCTCGAGGGCGCGCGCAAGGAAGCCGAGTCCGCCGCGCAGAACGCGATGGCCGCGAGCCGCGCCAAGACCGAGTTCCTCGCCAATATGAGCCACGAGCTGCACACTCCGCTCTCGTCGATCATCGGCTTTGCCGAGATGATGGAGCGCGAGGTGCGGGGGCCGGTGCCGGTTTCCTACCGCGAATACGCCAAGAACATCGTCGACAGCGGGCGCCAGCTCGTCGGCATCGTCAGCGACGTGCTCGATATGTCGCAGATCGAGAACGGCAAGTACGAGCTCGCCGAGACCGAGATCGACGTCGGCGAGACGCTGACCGGCATCTTCCGCCTGGTGCAGGGGCGCGCGGCGCAGGCCGGCCTCTTTCTCCAGGCGCGCCTGCCCAAGGACCTGCCGCGGCTCAAGGCCGATGCCAAGGCGTTCAAGCAGATCGTCATCAACCTGCTCTCCAACGCGATCAAGTTCACCAACGCTGGCGGGCGCATCTTCGTGCTGCCGGCGACGACGCCCGAGGGCGATCTTTCGCTGCGCGTCATCGATACCGGCATCGGCATCAAGCAAAGCGATCTCGCGCGCATCCTGCAGCCGTTCGAGCGCATCGGCGCGGCGCAGTCGCGCGCAAAGCCCGGCGCGGGCCTCGGCCTGTCGCTGGTCACCGCGCTGGTCGGATTGCACGGCGGCACGTTCCAGATCCAGAGCAAGGTCGGCGTCGGCACCATCGCCACCGTGATCTTCCCGCAATGGCGCCTTGCGCCCGGAGCCGCGGCCGCGCCGGACGACGCCGGCGCCCCGGCCCCATCCGCCGACACGGCCCGGCCGCCGCCGGCCCCCTCCCGCACCGCGCACGAGCGGAGAGACTGATCATGGACGGCATGGATGGATTGAAGGCCTCGGCCCAGCGCATCGGCCGCGTCGTTTCGGTCGCCGGCTGCCAGGCGGTGTGCGTGCTCGAGCGCGATGCCCGCGGCGAGGTCGCCGCCCTCCAGATCGGCGGGCTGGTCAAGACCAACATCGGCAAGTCGCAGGTTTACGGCATCGTTTCGGGCGTCAGCATTCCCGTGCCCTCGACCGGCGAGAGCGCCGACCACGAGATGAAGGTCGTGGAGCTGCTGCTGATCGGCGAAGCGACCGCGCCGGCGCCGGGCCGGGCCGCCGTCTTCCGCCGCGGCGTCTCGGTGTTCCCCGCCCTCGGCGACGCCGTCTATGCGACGAACCGCGAAGACCTCGTCCAGGTCTACGCGCCGCCCGCGGCCGCGAACATCTCGATCGGCACGCTGCACCACGACCGGGCGGTCCACGCCCACGCCTTGGTCGACGAGCTGCTCGGCAAGCACTTCGCCGTGCTCGGCACGACCGGCGCGGGCAAGTCCTGCGCCGCCGCGGTGATCCTGCGCCAGATCGTGATCCAGAATCCGAATTCGCACATCGTGCTGCTCGATCCGCACGGCGAATATGCGCGGGCCTTCGGGCCGCGGGCCGAGGTGATCACCGCCGAAACGCTCGAGCTTCCGTTCTGGATGCTCAATTTCGAGGAAATTCTCCTCGTCCTGTTCGGGCCCGGCCTCGACCCGATCAGCCCCGAGGGCGAGATTCTGGCCGAGGTCGTGGTCGGCGCGAAGCACGACTATGCCGGCGGCCCGCAGCAGAGCTACGAGAAGCTGTTCTCGGTCGACACGCCGGTGCCGTATCGCCTCTCGGACCTGCTCACGCGCCTCAACAACGCGATGGGCAAGCTCGACAATACCGAGAACCTGCCGCCCTACCGCCGCATCAAACAGCGCATCCTGGCGCTGCAATACGACCCGCGCTTCGGCTTCATGTTCGGTGGCGTGCAGGTGCGCGACCGCATGGCCGCCGTCCTCGGCCGACTCTTCCGCTTGCCGACCGACGGCAAACCCATCGCCATCCTCGACCTCTCGAGCATTCCTTCGGAGGCGCTGCCGGTCGTGGTGGCGGCGGTGTGCCGCCTCGCGCACAATTTCGCGTCGTGGAGCAACCGCGCCTGCCCGATCCTGCTCGTCTGCGAGGAAGCGCACCGCTTCGGCGCGCAGGCGCCCGAGCCGGGATTCGCCATGGCCAAGCATTGGCTGACGCGCATCGCCAAGGAGGGCCGCAAATACGGGATTTCGCTCGGCGTGGTGAGCCAGCGGCCCTCGAAGCTCTCGACCGACCTTATCTCCCAGTGCAACACGATCTTCGCGATGCGGCTCTCGAACAACGAGGACCTGCAGTTCCTCTCCGGCGCGTCGGCCGACACCGCGATGGGCCTGAACGATTTCCTGCCGACGCTCCTGACCGGCGAATGCATCGCGATGGGCCAGGGCGTCACGATGCCGATCCGCATGCGCTTCCACGGCCTGCCCGAGGGCGAGCGCCCGGGCACCGGCACCGCCGCCGTGACCAAGGCATGGAACCGGCAGGCCGACAATCCCAACTTCCTCGCCAGCATCATCGCCTATTGGCGGACGCAGAAGCGCTGAGGCGGCGCGAGGCGCTGGCCCCGCCGCTATTGCCGGCTGAAGCCGCCGCTCGGGTTCTTGCAAAAGACCGTCTCGCCCGATGCGCAGGTCTTCCCCGGCCCGCACGCCCACCACGTGTAGCGAACGCACCTTCCGTAGCTGCCCGGGTAGACCTGCGTCACGTAGGTGTAGGAGCATGCGCCGCTGGGAAAGCGCGCCGCTTCCGCCGACCCGACGGCGGCATTTTCGAGGAAGCGGTGCTCGCCCGCGTCGTCGGTCATCTGCCACGGCACCGAGGAGCAGAACCCGTTCTCGAGCTCGCGCACCGCCACCTTGCGCATCAGCTCCTGCACCGTCGCGTCCTGGCCGAAGGCGCCGGTGCCGGCGCCGGCCGCGGCCAGCAGCACGCCGAGCGCGCCGAAGATGCAGACGGAAGGCGATCTCCGCCGTCTGCGAGCGTCCCTCATGGCACGACCTCCCGCTCGAGGCGCTTCGAGTGTTCCACCCGCGCGGCCGGAGCGGCACGCGCCGCGGGGCTCTATCTCTCGCTACTGCCGCTTCCAATCCCCGTGTGGCATCCGGCAATCGGCGTCCGAGCCGCTGGCGCAGCCTTTGTCGGTGGCGCAGGCCCACCAGGTGTAGCGCACGCACTTGCCGGATGGGCCGCTGTAGATTTCGGTCACGCGGTCGAACTGGCAATGCGTGTTGTTCTGGAAGCGGTTGACCTTGCCGAAGCCGAGCACTGCCACGCCGAGAAAATAGATGTAGGTTTCGCGCGTGCCGGCCGGCCAATCGGTGATCCTGGCGCAGAAGCCGTTGTCGGGCTCCTTCGCCTCGGCTTTGCGGATCAGCTCCGACACCGGATCGGGGCCCGCTTGGCCGTGCGACGGCTGCACCGCGAGCGCGGGCATCATCAGCGCGGCGGCGCAAAGCCGGCGCATCGCGCGCGCTCCGGTGTTCCGGGGATTCATCGTGCCGTTCCTCCTACTTTCACGACTCAAAGCTTCGTGTCCAGCCACCGTCCGTCGGCGCCCTTGCAGCTCAGCGTCGTTCCGCTGCCGCAGGTCTTCCCGACCTGGCACGCCCACCACTGGTAGCGGATGCATTTGCGGCCTTGCTGGTAATAGACGTTGGTCACCCGTGCCAACGCGCAGATCGCGGCGCCGTTGAACGTATCGCGGCTGAGCGAACCGACCACAGCGCCCTCGCGAAACGCGATATTCGTCTCGCCGCTTCCGGCCGGCCAGCCGGTGGTGGCGCAGAAGCCATCTTCGGTTTCGCCGGCCTGCACCTTGCGCATCAGTTCGCGTGTCGACGCGTCTTGGGCAAAGGCGCCGCCGGCGAACGCCCCGAGCGCCAACGCGCCGGCGCATGCGGCGGCGCGCAGCCGCCAGCCAAACGATACGAACGGTGACATGGCCCCTCCCCTGCCGAGGTTCTGCAAGTATTTCACCGGCCCGAGGCCTTCGGCAAGCGCGCCTCATGGCCAGCGTGCGCGGGAATGCCTATGGTCGCCGCCATGATTCTCGTCGGCCAATACGATTCGCCGTTCGTGCGCCGCGTGGCGGTGTCGCTGCGCGTGCTCGGCTTCGCCTACGAGCACGATACGCGCTCGGTATTCGGCGATTTCGATTCGATGCGCCGGACCAATCCGCTCGGGCGCATCCCCTCGCTGGTGCTCGACGACGGACAAGTGCTGATCGATTCCGCGGCGATCCTCGACTGGCTTGACCAGAAGGTGGGCCCGGCGCGCGCGCTCGTTCCGCCGGCGGGGCCGGCGCGCCAGCGCGCGCTGCGCCTCATCGCGCTCGCCACCGGCGTCGTCGACAAGTTCGGCGCCGCCGCCTACGAGCGCATCATCCGGCCCGCCGCCTATCGCTGGCCCGAATGGATCGCGCGCTGCCGCACCCAGGGACAGGGCGCGCTCGCGGCGCTCGCCGCCGAACCCTGGCCGGACGCGGCGTCGCTCGACCAGGCCGCGATCACCACCGCCTGCGCGCTTCGCTATGTGCGCCTCGTCGATGCCGAAGAAATGCCGCCCGGGCGCTATCCCGCGCTCGATGCGCTCGCGGCCCGCTCCGAGGCGCGCGACGAGTTCAAGGCCACCTACCCCGCCGACTACGCGGTGCCGAGGGGCGAATAGCGCGAAGTTCGTTTGGTGGAAGCTTCAGCTGGGGCGGCGGAGTGCTTGCGTCCATCCTTCGAGGTCCGCCCGAAGACGGGCGGGCACCTCTGGATGAGGCCCATTTGTTTCAACGAAATCAGCCTCATCCTGAGGTGCCGCCGCTCTTGCGGCGGCCTCGAAGGATGGACCCAAGCGAAACGCCGCCACCGCGCGAGCGACCCGAACCAAACGCATCGTGCTCTAATCGCCCGCACGCTTCGCGCGGAGCAGGCTCGGCGGCTCGGCGCGCTCGAGCAGCAGCGTGGGACTCAAATAGGCGCGCGCCTCCGCGCCTGCGTCGGTGCGCCAGGCGAGAATGAGCGCGGCGCCGCGGCTGCGCTCGCCGCCGAACAGGGTATCGAACGCGAAGGTAAGCGTGAGGCCGCCCTCCGGCCGCGGCGCCAGGGCGATGCCCTCGCGGTTGACGGCGAAGCGCTGCGGAAAGGCGCCGCGCGCCAAGCGCAGCCCCATCAGCTCGACATAGCCCGAAGCGGCGGCCCGCGCGGCCAATGCCGTATCGGTTACGGAAAAATCGATCTCGACGCGGCAATCGCGCGACTGGCCTTCGATCGGCGCCGGGACGGTGACGCCATTGCCGTGGCCCTTCAAGGTCTTCGGGGCGACGCCGGCGCAGACCAGCCGCGCGCGTTCGGGCGTGAACGCAAGCTCGGACCGCGCGGGCGCCGCGAACGCGAACAAGGCAAAGGCCACGCCGGCCACCCAGGCCAGCGCCGCGCCAAGCCACAACGCCCATTTCGGTATCGGCTGCATCGCGTTCGTATCCAGATGGGATACGACGCTAACAGCCGATTCCGTCTCCCGCAGTGATGTGGCTCACATTGGAAAATTCCGCGCCGGACGGCAGGCGCCCGGCTATTTCGCCTGGCTCGCGGCGCGGCGGCGGCTGTCGGCGGAGAGGGTCGTGATGCCGGTGACGATGACGACCTTGCCGGTGGATTTCCGCGACAGCAGCATCTCGAGCGCATCGGGCGTCTCCTCGAGCTGAAAGGTGTGGGAGACGTGCGGCGCCAGGAGGCCGTCGCCAAACCAGGCGAGCAGCTCCTCGAAGGACTTGCGGATCACCGAGGGGTCGCGCTTGAGGTAAGCGCCCCAATAGCAGCCGACGAGCGAGACGTTCTTGACCAGCAGGAGATTGGCCGCGACCTGGGGAATGCGGCCCGAGGCGTAGCCGATGGTGAGGATGCGGCCCTCCCAGGCGACGCAGCGCAAGGAGGCGTCGAAGATGTCGCCGCCGATGGGATCGTAGATCACGTCGGCGCCGCGCTGGTCGGTCAATTCGAGGATGCGCAGGCGGACGTCTTCCGCGCCGTAGTCGATCACGTGCTGCGCGCCGTTGGTCTTGGCGATGTCGAGCTTCTCGCTGCCGCGCGCGGTGCCGATGACCGTGGCGCCCAGAATTTTGCCGATCTGCACCGCGGTGAGGCCGACGCCGCCGGCGGCGCCGTGCACGACGAGCGTCTCGCCCGCCTTCAATTGCGCGCGGTGGCGGAGGGCGACATGCGAGGTTCCGTAGGCCACCGGAAAGCCCGCGGCCGTCATCGCGTCCATGGTCTTGGGGACGTGGAACACGGCCTCGGCCGGCGCCAGCGCGCGCTCGGCGAAGGCGCCGCGCCCCAGGACCGCCATGACGCGGTCGCCTTCCTTGACGCCGATGACGCCCTTCCCCACCGCGTCGATCTCGCCCGCCGCCTCGAGCCCCGGCACGAACGGGAAATCCGGGCGCTCCTGGTATTTCCCGGCGATCATCAGCGTATCGGCGAAATTGACGCCGGCGGCATGCACGGCCATGCGCACCTGGCCGGGGCCCGGCTCGGGGACCGGCACCTCTTCGAGCACGAGGCTCTTCGGCCCGCCCCACGATTTGCAATGGACCGCGCGCATCATCATCGCTCATCCCCCTCGTCGTGCGCCCGCGCCGGCGGGCCCGCGGCGGCCGCGAACGGTGCGCCACGGCGGAACATTCCGCCGCCTCAAGCCTCGGCCGCCTCCGCCAGCCGCGGCTTTCCCTGCGGCCAGCCGGCGACGGTGCGGATTTCGCCGACGTCGCGGCCGGCGCGGTTCAGGATGCGCGGGCTCGCGAACTCCGCCAGCGCCTCCCAATCCGCGTCGTCCAGGACTTCGAGATAGCGGAGAATCGCGGCGAGCGCCACTTCCGACGCGCGCTTGGCGCCGTCGTCGATCTTGAGCGCGACACCCACGCCGAGCTCGTAGAGCGCCGCCACGAACACGCCCTCGGCGCCGGTCTTCACATAAAGCTCGGTACTCTTCCGGCCGATCAGCGCCGTGCAGAAGCGGCCGGTGCCGGCGACCATGAAGGGATTGCGCGCCACGGCGTTGCGCAGGCGCCGGATCGCCGATTGGCGCACGACCTTCAAGCCCTTGGGATCGGCGACGCGCGCCATCGCCCGCGCCAGCGCCGCCAGCGTGATGCCCCAATTGGGCACGCTGCAGCCGTCGATGCCCATCGGCGCCTGCGCCAGATCCTCGCCGGTCAGCTCCGAGATCGTGTCGCGCACGCGGCGCTGCACCGGATGATCGGGCTCGTGATAGCCGGCGATCGGTTCACCCTTGGCAAGGGCGGTCGCCAGCATGGCGAGATGCTTGCCCGAGCAATTGTTGTGGAGCGTGCTCGGCATCTCGCCGGCGCGGATGAGCGCGTTGGCGGCCTCGGGCTCGTAGGGGAAATGCGCGCCGCAAGCGAGATGGCCTTCCTCGAGCCCGAGCCGCTCCATCCAGGCGCGCGCGACCGCCACATGGGCGCGCTCGCCGCCGTGCGAGGCGCAGGCCAGCGCCAGCTCGTTGAAATGCGCCTGGCAGACATCGGCGGCGCCGGTTTCGAGGAACGGCACCGCCTGCAAGAGCTTGATGGCCGAGCGCGGGAAGATCGGCGTCTCGACCTCGCCCCAGGCGAGGACGCGCGCGCCGGTGGCATCGTAAACGCAGGCGGCGCCGCGGTGGCGGCTCTCGACGGTGCCGCCGCGCGTGACCTCGACGAGGACGGGATTGATTGTTTCAGACATGAGCCAGCATCTACGGCAAGCGCAAACGTGCGGCTAGGTTCTCCCCTCACTTCCCAGGCAATGCAAGGGCATTGCCCGGGCCCCTTCTCTCCCACTGCGTGGGAGAGAGAAGTGAAAGCGCGCCAGCTTCTCTCTCTCCCGCTTGCGGGAGAGAAGGGGCCCAAGCAACGCCAAGGGCGTTGCTTGGGAAGCGAGGGCAACGGCGCTTGCGTTGGGCCTCGCGCGGCGGCAAGACTCGCGTTCATGCGCGGCTATTTCGGCATCGGGGTCGAGCAGATTTCGAAGGCGATGAATGCGGGCAGCCTGTTCCGCACCGCGCATGCGTTCGGCGCGTCCTTCGTGTTCACCGTCGGCGCGGTCTATTCCAAGCGCGAGCTGGAGCAATCCGACACCTCGAAGAGCCGCAGCCACGTACCGCTCTACGAGTTCGCAGACGCCGGCGCGCTGCGGCTCCCGGTCGGGTGCGAGCTGGTCGGCGTCGAGCTGCTCGACGACGCCGTCGAACTGCCGAGTTTCCGCCATCCGCCGGCCGCGGCCTATATCCTCGGGCCCGAGCGCGGCTCGCTTTCGCCCGAGATCCGGGCGCTCTGCGATTTCACGGTGAAGATCCCGGCCCGCTTCTGCATCAATGTCGGCCTCGCCGGCGCCATCGTGATGTATGATCGGCTCTTGAGCCTCGGCCGCTTCGCCGAGCGTCCGCTCAAGGCGGGCGGGTCGGCGGCGCCGCTGCCGCCGCCGCCGGCCTTCGGCGCCCCGCTCTCGGCGAAGAAGCGCAGGCGCCGCGGGGGCGCGTGAGCCGCCGGCGGCGTATTCTTGCGGCAAGCATGGGGGACGCAATGCGGGCGATCATCGTGGCGTGCGTGGCCTGCGCGGCCATGACGGCTCCAGCCGCGGCGCCGGCCGCGGCCGCCGACAAATTCCTGGGACGCTTCGACAAGTGGGAGGCGCATCGCGGCGGCGAGGGCAACGACGCCTATTGCTTCATCGCCGCGCTGCCGGCCAAGAGCGAAGGCAAGGTCGCCAAGCGCGGCGAGGCCACGCTGATGATCGCGCATTTCCCCAAGCGCAAGGCCTTCGGCCAGGTGCAGGTGAAGGCGGGCTTCGCGTTGAAGAAAGGCGCCAAGCTCGAGCTCGCCATCGGCGTCAAGAAGTTCAAGCTTTCGGCCGAGGGCGAATCGGCCTTTGGCGAGAACGCCAAGGAGAATGGAGAAATGATCGCGGCGCTCAAAGGGGGCAGAACCGCCTCGGCCACGGGCATCCCGGCTACCGGACCCAAGGTCGTCGACACCTATCCGCTCGACGGCTTCGCCAAGGCGCTGGCCGCGATCGACGCGGCGTGCGGTCGGAAATAGTTCGCCCTCAACACTGAACGTCAGCAGCGTGCGTGCGGCAGTCCTTCGATGCCCGCGCGAAGGCGCGCGGGCCTCGAAGGATGGACGCAGGCGCCATGCTTGCTACACCGCGTGCTGCGCGCGGATGGCGGCACGCATCTGCAGGTGATTGTGCACACTCTTCACGCCCGGCATCGCTTCGGCGAGCACTTCGAGCGCCTTGGCGACGTCGTCGGAATCGGCGACGCCGTAGAGCTCGACCGCGCCGTTGACCACTTCGACGTTGAGCATCGCCGTGTCGCTCCAGCGCTCGGCGGCGGCGTGATCGAGGATCGCCTGGCGGATCGCGGCGTCGTCGACCGCGGCGGGCGGGTGCGCCGCGGCCCAGCATTGCAGCAGCGCCTTCACCATGTCGGCGCGGCTCACGATGCCGACGAGCTTGCCCTTGCGCACGACCGGCGCGCGGCGGATGTTCCTCTTCTCGAACAGCTCGGCCAGCTCGGCGAGCGTCGTCTCCTCGTTCACCGTCCAGACCGGCGCCGTCATCACGTCGCCGACCTTGGTCGCGTGGCTGCGGATGAATTCGTGCGCGAGCGTGCGCTTGGCCATCAGGAACTCGCGCCAGCCCGACCATTCGCGCTCGGTGCCGAGTTCGGCGCGGCGGATGAGATCGCCCTCGCTCACGATGCCGATCACCCGGCCGGCGCCGTCGACCACCGGCGCGCCGCTGATGCGGCGGCCGACCAGGAGCTGTGCCGCCTCGGGCACCGTGGCCGTGGGCGCCAGGGTACACACGTCGGTCGTCATGATGTCGCGCGCAAGCATCGTCGCCTCCATCGCGGAATCCCGGCGCAGGGGCGCGCCCGGGGGAAGGCCCGATGCTCATAATTACGTATGGCGCGCGCGTCCGTTCGCCGCATGGCCGGTTTGCGGCATGCGGATGGCCCGACCTCGGCGCGAGCGGAATGAAGCCTAAGCCGCGCGCGCGGGTGTGCAGCCGCCCGCCTTGACCTTGCGCTCGCGCGATGCGGGATATTTCACGAGCTTGTCCTGGGGCCGGACCGGGCGGCGCACCAGCTCGCCGCCGCAATTGGGGCAGCGCCCGCCCAGCACGGTCTCCGCGCAAGCGGCGCAGAAGGTGCATTCGAACGAGCAGATCCGCGCGTCGTGCGACTCGGGCGGCAAGTCGCGGTCGCAGCATTCGCAGTTGGGGCGGAGCTGGAGCATGTGCCGTCTCCCATACAATCATCGTCATCCCGACCGGAGCCTTCGCATCGTCTTCGATGCGATGGCGGAGTGGAGGGATCGCGTCGCGGAGGGATCGCGTTGCAGCTGCGGCACGATCCTTCGACTTCGCGGACGCGCTCGAGGCGCGTCCGCTTCGCTCAGGATGACGATCTCCGGCACCGCGTGCCGGAGATCGTCACTTCGGCGGCATCCGCGTGCCGGCGTCGAGGCGGATCACCGAAGCGTTGAGCATCGGATTCTCGACGATCGAGAGCACGAGATGCGCGTATTCCTCGGCCTTGCCGAAGCGCTTGCTGGGGAAGACCTGCGAGGCAAACAAGGCCGTGCGGAAATTCTCCGGCACCTGGTCGAGCAGCGGCGTCTGGATGTAGCCGGGCGCGATCGTCATCACGCGGATGCCGTAGCGCCCGAGCTCGCGCGCGGCGGGGAGCGTCAAGCCGACAACGCCGCCCTTGGACGCGCTGTAGGCGATCTGGCCGATCTGGCCCTCGTAGGCCGCGACCGAGGCGGTGTTGACGATGACGCCGCGCTCGTCGTCGGCGAGCGCCGGCAGCTTCGACATGTCGGCCGCGCCGATGCGCATGCAGTTGAACGTGCCGAAGAGGTTCACCGCGACCGTCTTCTGGAAGAGATCGGTGCCCGAGGGCGAGCCGTCCTTCTTCACGAGCAGCTCGCCCGAGCCGATGCCGGCGCAGTTGACGAGGACGCGCGCGGGGCCGTGGGCCTTGCGCGCCGCTTCGAACGCCTTCTCGGTGCTGGCGA
Organism: Alphaproteobacteria bacterium; assembly: GCA_036555425.1. Taxonomy (GTDB): domain Bacteria; phylum Pseudomonadota; class Alphaproteobacteria; order Bin65; family Bin65; genus SBBV01. The sequence continues at coordinate 30,885 of DATBLL010000181.1, forward strand.
CGTCGGAGACGTTGCACTCGATCGCGGCGCCGCCGATCTCCTTGGCGACGCGCTCGGCGCCCTTCATGTTGAGGTCGAACACCGCGACCTTGGCGCCCTTCTTGGCCAGCATCTTCGCCGTCGCCTCGCCGAGGCCCGAGCCGCCGCCCGTGACGATCGCCGAATGGCCTTTGACGTCCATGGAAGTCCTCCCCTAAGCGCAATTCGAAACTCGAAGCGGGCGGCTCTTTAGCAGAGCGAACCGCCGCTGGCGAGGCGCGAAAATGCACGCGCTTAAGCAGCGGCCAAGCGGGCCGACCCGGCCGCGATGGCGCCTTGCCATTGGGCCGCGGGCGCAGCCAAAGTGCAATACCGCCCGGTTACGACGGGCGGCGGCGTGGCTTTCGATCGCAGGCCGCGCGGGGAGGCGGTCATGAATCCCGATACCGAGCGCCATGCGAGAGAGCCGGCGGCTGCGTCGGCCCAAGCCGCGGATACCCCGGCCTCCGCCAAGCTGGTGAAGCAGTTCCGACAGCACCTCGTCTGGCCGCTGCAATTGATGCCGGCCGCCGAGGGCACGCAGATCCACAAGCACTGGGAAGCGCTGGCCGCGCCGGGGCCCGCCAATCCCTGGTCCGAGGTGGCGGACGAGATCACCGGCGACTCCAAACATTTCGCCGAGCGCCACTATCGCGAATTCGTGGCGTTCCTGCCCTATGTGCAGCGGTTTCTCTACGGGGAAAGGGAAGGCGGCGGCCCGCGCGGCTACGGCGATTCGCCGATGCGCGTCTTCCGCCGCCGCGACGTCGCCGGCGTGCGGGTGAAATTCGCGGGCCACGATCCGATCGTTTTCGCGGTCGTGCACATCGATCTCTATTTTTTCTACGACATGGACGTGGTGATCCTGGCCTGCGAACTGGCGGCGGAGAACCTCGATCTCGATCTCGTCCACGAGGCGCTCTACCGGCTGGGCCGGGCCTACCCCGGCGGCTGGACCGAGGATGGCGAGGGCCTGCATTGCCCGGAGCAGGTGGAATTCCTTTCGGCGGCGGGCGCGGTCCTGGTCGGCTCCGACTACCGCAACCGCGACAAATTCCTCGCCGCCGTCTGCGAGCACCGCGCGCCGCGGCTCAGCGCGCATTGGGAATTCCTGCTGAAACCGCTGGTCCAGGATGCGTCGGACGAGGCCGGCCCGCTGCGCTACCGCCTGCTCGAATACTACAAGATGCCGGTCATGGCCTATCTCGCCATGGACGACATGCGCGGCCTCGCGCGCGGCGACTACGTGCGCCTTGCGCTGATCACGGGCCGCGGCGCGCCGGCGACGTTGCCCTTCGCGACGCCGTTTCTCGCCGATTTCGAGCAGCGCTACTGCTACGACCGCTACTTCGAAGAGGCGCGGCCGGGAAGCTGGGCCAATGTGCGTTTTCTGAGCTCGGGTTACGCCTTCATCATGGTCGGCGACGCGCGCGCCCCGGTCTTCGTCGACCACGAGCGCGGATTGCTCGCGCAATTCCGGCACGAATATTTCCTCGTCTTCCTGATCGCGCATCTGCACAAGGCGGCGCTGCTGATGCTCTCGCACCGCGCGGTGGCCGCGGTCGGCCGGCTCAACATCGAGAGCGACGACTCGGTGCGCCGCTTCCGCCGCGAGACGCGCCAGTCGAAGGAGATCTTCCTCCGCTTCACCCACCGCTATTGGTTCCACGAGGTTTCGGACAAGGTGCAGACGCGCGAGCTCTTTCAGAAGATCGAGGATCACCTTGGCACCGAGCGGCTCTATGCCGAGGTGCGCGACGAGCTCCAGGACATGAGCGACTACCTCGACAGCGACGCACTGCGGCGCCAGTCCAACACGATGATCCGGCTCACCGTGGTCACGATCTTGGGGCTCATCCTCGCGGCGGTGACCGGCTTCCTCGGGATGAACATCATCTCCGAGGCCGAAGCCGGCCATGTGCTGAAGATCGTCTATTTCCTCGCGACCTTGTTGGCCTTCGTCGCCGTCGTCGCCTATACGCTGCTGATCTCGCGCCGGCTCTCGGAATTCCTTGACGTGCTGACCGACGACCGGCTGCCGGGCCGGCGCAAATGGCAGGCGTTCCTGCGCGTGTGGCGGAGGCGCCCCAGCGACTGAGGCCATGCCCCCGCTATCCCGCCGCCGGCGGCTCCGTCGGCGGCACGAGCTTGGCGCGGCCTTCGCGGGCGGCGATGGCTTCTCTGCGGACGACATAGACGCCCGAGGCGAAGATCACGGCGGCCCCGGCCCAGGTCCAGACGCTCGGGATCTGGTCGAAGACGACCATGCCGATGATGGCGACGAAGACGAGGCGCGCGAAATCGAGCGGCGCGAGGGCCGAGGCATCGGCGACGCTGAGCGCGCGCGTGAAGCAGAGATGCGCAAGCGTGCCGACGAGGCCCACCAGCGCCATCCAGCCGAGCATGGCCCACGAGGGCCAGCTCCAGACGAACAACGCCGGCACCAGCGACATCGGCGTCAAGTAGATGCCCATATAGGCTACGATCGCGTTCGGCGATTCGGTGCGCGCGAGCGTCTTGACCATGATGATCGAGGCGGCCTGCGTGAGCGCGGCGGAGAGGGCCACGGCGGCGCCGAGCGCGGGAATGTCGCTGGTGCCGGGCCGGAGGATGACGAGCGTGCCGAGGAAGCCCACGATCACCGCCGACCAGCGCCTCAAGCGCACAACCTCGCGGAGGAAGATGGCCGCAAGGATGGTGGTGAAGAACGGCGCGGTGAAGCCGAGCGCCGTCGCCTCGGTGATCGGCAGCAGCGAAACCGACCAGAACCAGGCCATCATGCTCAAGACGCCGATGGCGGAGCGGAGCGTGTAGAGCTTTAGGCGCGCGGTGCGCAGGCCCGCGAAACCCGCCTTGACGATCCACGGGCCCATCACGATGAGGCTGAAGAAGTTGCGGAAGAACGCGATTTCCCAGGGATGCACGCCCTGGTCGGCGACGTGACGGACGAGCCCGGTCATCGCCGAGAAGAGCGCGCAGGCCATCAGCATCCACCCGCCGCCCACGACGATGTTCGAGGGGCGCTGAAGCGCGGCGGGATCGCGCGGACTCAAGCCCCCTCACCTTGGGGAGCGGGGGTTGGGGGCGAGGGGGCGACGAGGCGTTGGCGATGATCGCTTCGGCGCGCACCGAAGCGCATGCTCTCGAATACGGGCTCGGACGCAGGCGCTTCGATGCGGAGAAACGTCCCCTCGTCGAGTTCTCGTCGCCCCCTCACCCCCTGCCCCCACGCCATGCCGACGCGGCGAACGCGACGCGTTCGCTGCGTCGGCCGGCGAGGGGGTTCTGATGCGCCTCGGAAATTCATCGCGCGACTTTAGAAACGGGCACACCACAAGTCACCCTGCCTTCGCATGAGGCAGCCATGCGTCGCGCGGACCCGTTGCGCGCGGGCCCGTCGCCGACGCAAATTCGCGGCCCTAGTCGAGGAGACACGCACGTGACCGACCGGCCGCTCTGGACGCCGTCTCAAGCGCGCATCAACGGGACGAACCTCAGGCGCTTCATGGATTTCGCCGCCGAGCGTTTCGGCGCCAACGCCACCGACTACGACACGCTCTGGAACTGGTCGGTCACGAGCAGCGACAAGTTCTGGTCCGCGGTCTGGGACTTTTGCGGCGTCAAGGCGGAGACGCGGGGGACGCGCGCCCTCGTCGACGGCGGCAAGATGCCGGGCGCGCGCTTCTTCCCCGACGCCAAGCTGAATTTCGCCGAGAACCTCTTGCGCCGGAACGACGACACCGACGCGCTCGTCTTCTGGGGCGAGGACAAGGTGCGCCGGCGCATGAGCTGGCGCCAGCTCAACGCCGAGGTCTCGCGCCTGCAGCAGGCGTTCCGCGCCGAGGGCCTGCGCGCCGGCGACCGCGTCGCCGCCTATATGCCGAACATGCCCGAGACGATCGTGGCCATGCTGGCGGCGACGAGCTTGGGCGCCGTCTTCACCTCATGCTCGCCCGATTTCGGCGTCCAGGGCATCCTCGACCGCTTTGGCCAGATCGAGCCCAAATTCCTCGTCAGCGCCGACGGCTACCACTATGGCGGCAAGACGCATTCGGTGCTGGAGAAGCTCGCCGAGGTGCAGAGGAAGCTGCCGAGCGTCAAGCGAACGCTGCTCGTGCCCTACGTCGCGGAGCGGCCCGATCTCCGCAGCCTGCGCGACACGCGGATTTGGGGCGACTACGTCAAGACCTTCGACGCGCGCGCGGTGGAATACACCGCGGTGCCGTTCCACCACCCGCTCTACATCCTCTATTCCTCGGGCACGACCGGCGTGCCGAAATGCATCATCCACAGCGTCGGCGGCGCGCTGCTCAAGCATTTGGGCGAGCAGAAGCTCCATTCCGACATCAAGCCCGGGGACCGCGTCTTCTGGTTCACGACCTGCGGCTGGATGATGTGGAACTGGCTCGCCTCCTGCCTCGCCTCGGAGGCGACGCTCCTGCTCTACGACGGCTCGCCGTTCCACCCGACCGGCAACGTGATCTTCGACTTGGCCGACGCCGAGCGCATGACCTGGTTCGGCACCTCGGCGAAGTTCATCGACGCCTGCAACAAGGCCGGGCTCGAGCCGATCAAGACGCACAAGCTTTCGACCGTCCGCGGCATCGGCTCGACCGGCTCGCCGCTGGTGCCCGAGGGGTTCGACTACGTCTATCAGAAGGTCAAAGCCGACGTGCACCTGGCCTCGGTTTCGGGCGGCACCGATCTCATCGGCTGCCTCGTCGGCGGCAATCCCTTGGGGCCGGTCTGGCGCGGCGAGATTCAGGCGCCCAATCTCGGCATGGCGATCGACGCTTTCGACGACGACGGCAAGCCGGTGCGCGGCGAGAAGGGCGACCTCGTCTGCACCAAGCCGTTCCCCTCGATGCCGTTGGGCTTCTGGAACGATCCCGACGGCAGCAAGTACTTCAATGCCTACTACGCGAAATACCCGAACGTCTGGTGCCACGGCGATTGGGTGGAGATCACGCCGCACGGCGGCTATGTGATCTATGGGCGCTCGGACGCGACGCTCAATCCCGGCGGCGTGCGCATCGGCACGGCCGAGATCTATCGCCAGGTGGAGCAGCTCGACGAGGTCGTGGAGTCGCTCGTGATCGGCCAGGACTGGCAGGGCGACGTGCGCGTCGTCCTCTTCGTGCGGCTGCGCGAGGGCCTCACGCTCGACGACAAGCTCGCGGACAAGATCAAGAAGCAGATCCGCGCCAACACCACGCCGCGCCACGTGCCGGCGCGCATCCTCCAGGTCGCCGACATCCCGCGCACCAAGAGCGGCAAGATCGTCGAGCTCGCCGTGCGCGACGTCGTGCACGGGCGGCCGGTCAAGAACAAGGAAGCGCTCGCCAACCCCGAGGCGCTCGAGCTGTTCAAGGACCGCGCGGAGCTGAGGGCGTAAACGGCGCGCCGCTACGCGCGAGACGCCGAGGCCCGATTGCGGCGTGCGCGCGTCGGTTCTCGCGTCGCCCCAGACGCGGCGCGGCTCCGGCCCCACGCCTCCCATATCTCGCCCACATAGCCGCGTTGTGCGCGACGATTTCCGGCAACGGAAGCGAAAATAGCCTCCCTTGCCCACAGTTAATCTATTGACTAATATAAGATATAGGGCAATTGCCCATCTTGCTTCCCAACTTGCTCGTGGGAACTTATATGGTTGACCACTGCCCTTATCGGTATTCGAATTCGCGCCATTCGAGCGTCCGCAGGGCGAAGACGGGCGCCGATCGATCCCCGAGGGAGGATTGCCGATGAACGCCGAAGAATTGCTGCGCGAGATCTCCGACTATTGCCGCGCCACGCGCATCGCCGAATCGACCTTTGGCCGCCGCGCGGTGAACGACGGCAAGCTGGTGAGCCGGCTCCGCTTCGGCGGCCGCATCACGATCGAGACCGCGAACCGCATCCGCGATTTCATCTCGACGAACCCGCCGGGCGCTAACGGCTCGAGCGTGATCCTCGAGCGCCGCCTCGGCGCCGCGACCGCCGGCGCCGCCCCCGCGGTCGCCGGCGGCAGCCCGCCGCCCAAGCCCGACGGCGGGCAGGAGAAGAACTTCCGCTTCTTCGACAACCGGCAGAAATACCTCCTCTTCGTCAACACCTGCTCCGAGAAGTGGATGATCGCCGACCGGGTGAGCCTCGAGCTCGGCAACATCCATCCGCGCCCGCCGGCGGTGCGCCTGTTCGACGCCGGCGTCGGCGACGGCACGGTGCTGACGCGCGTGATGAGGGCACTCCACGACCGCTATCCGGCGATGCCGTTCTACATCGTCGGCAAGGAGATCAGCCTCGAGGATGTGCGCCTGGCGCTCGAGAAGATGCCCGACCGCTTCTACGAGCACCCGGCTTCGGTGCTGGTGATGACGAACATGTACTACGCCGAGGCGCCGTGGCTCACGCCCAACTCGGTGGCGGCGGCGACCAGCCTCGTCTGGCACGAACTCGCCCTCTCCGGCACCAGCTCGCACGAATTCGAGCGGCAGATCACGGCGCTCCAGCCCTTCCTCGCCGACAATTGGAAGGCGCGCGCGAGCGCCAAGAGCGGCAATCCGATCTACGAAAAGCCGGTCGTGCTCGTCATCTACCGCAACGACCACAAATTCCTGCTCGACAACGTCATTCCGCGCCGCGGCCACGGGCGCGCCGACTACGACCTCGTCATGGCCTCGCAGCCCTATCGCGCGCGGGCGCCGGTGGAATTCAAGGCGCAGAAGGTGCTGGCGCCGCTGACACGCAGCCTGGCGCAAGGCGGGCGGCTCATCGGCATCCACTCCGCGGGGCGCGATCCCGGCCTCGAGATCATCCAGCGCGTCTGGCCGGGCGAGAACCCGTTCGTGACCGACCGCCACGAACTCTTGAAGGCGACCAAGACGGAGCTCGGCGCGCTGGCGCGCGACTTCAACTTCAACGCCTATGCCGACGACCGCTCGATCTTCCGCTACGACATGCACACGCTGCCGAACGAGATCAGCTCCTCGATCGGCACCTCGACGCTGTTCGCGGCGTGGAACGCGGCCATCTACGTGGCGCAGATCGAGGACCAGCGGCTCGAGGGCACGGTCGGCGACCGCGCCTACCTCGACGCCACGCGCGAGGTGCTGCAGCGGCACGGCGGGCTCTGGTTCCACGACGAATCCTTCGTGATCTCGCGCAAGCGCGACTAGCGCCCGCGACTGGTCGCAGCCGCGGCCGATCGCACCGGCTTTTCCTCAAACAGGACATTTTCGATGCAACGCAACGGCAATTACGTCTTCACCAGCGAATCGGTCTCCGAAGGCCATCCCGACAAGGTCTGTGACCGCATCTCCGACACGATCGTCGACCGTTACCTCAGCGAGGACCCCGCGGCCAAGGTCGCGTGCGAGACGCTCGCCACCACCAACCGCGTGGTGCTCGCCGGCGAGGTGCGCGGGCGCGTCGACCTCGGCAAGGGCGAGATCGCGTCGCTGGTGCGCGCCGCCATCCGCGACATCGGCTACGAGCAGGACGGCTTCCACTGGGACCGCGCCAACATCGAGGTGCATCTGCACGAGCAGTCGCCCGACATCGCGATGGGCGTCGAGGCCTCGGGCAACAAGGACGAGGGCGCCGGCGACCAGGGCATCATGTTCGGCTATGCCTGCCGCGAAACGCCCGAGCTGATGCCGGCGCCGATCCACTACGCGCACGCGATCCTGCAATCGCTCTCGGAGGCGCGGCGCTCGGGCCGCACGCCGCAACTGGGGCCGGACGCCAAGAGCCAAGTGAGCCTCGAATATGTGAACGGCCGGCCGGTGCGCGCGACCTCGGTCGTGGTCTCGACCCAGCACAGCGGCGACGTGGACCAGGACGAGGTGCGCGAGATCGTGCGCCCCTTCGTGCTGAAGACGCTACCGCAAGGCTGGATGTGCGCCGAGGACCAGTTCTACGTAAACCCGACCGGGCGCTTCGTCGTGGGCGGCCCCGACGGCGACGCCGGCTTGACCGGCCGCAAGATCATCGTCGACACCTATGGCGGCGCGGCCCCGCATGGCGGCGGCGCGTTCTCGGGCAAGGATCCCTCGAAGGTCGACCGCTCGGCGGCCTATGCCGCGCGCTATCTCGCCAAGAACATCGTCGCCGCGAAGCTGGCCGAGCGCTGCCTGATCCAGCTTTCCTACGCGATCGGTGTGGCCAAGCCGCTGTCGATCTATGTCGATACCGGCGGCACCGGAAGGGTCGACGAGATCCGGCTCGCGAAGACCTTGCCCGAGCTCATGGACCTCTCGCCGCGCGGCATCCGCACCAAGCTCGGCTTGAACAAGCCGATCTATGCGCGCACCGCCGCCTATGGCCATTTCGGCCGCAAGCCCGAGAGCGATGGCGGCTTCTCCTGGGAGCGCACCGATTTGGCCGATGCGCTCAACCGCGCGCTCGCCTGAGCGCGCGCGGGCCGCGGCGGAGCGCCGGGTGAGCCAGGCACGCGCCATGGACAAGCCGATCGCCGCGGCCGAAACCGGCGCGAGCCCGGCCGCCGATCTCGGCCGCCGCGTCGCGGCGCTCGCCGCGCGCTATTCGCTCGAAGTTTCGAGCCGCAGCGCGCGCGATCTCGACGCCTGCCGGACGCATCTCGAAAAGGGCAGCGACGTCTACATCAACTTCATCGCCGGCGACGATCTCGGCGCCAAGGTGCGCTGCGCGGCGGCGTTGCAGGCGAGCGGGTTCCGCCCGGTGCCGCATATTGGCGCGCGGCATTTGAAATCGCGCGATCAGCTCGACGACCTGCTCGCGCGGCTCACCGGCGAGGCCGGCGTCGACCGCGCGCTCTTGATCGCCGGCGATGCCGCGGCGCCGGCAGGGCCATTCGAGTCCAGCATCGCGGCGCTCGCCAGCGGCCTCTTGCGCAAGCACGGCTTCCGCGCGGCCGGCTTCGCCGGCTATCCCGAGGGCCATCCGCGCATCGCCGAAGCCGAGTTGAAGTTCGCGCTCGGCGAAAAGCTGGCGCGCGCCGCCGCTGAGGGCATCGAGCCCTACATCGTGACCCAGTTCTGTTTCGAGCCCGAAGCGGTGACGGCGTGGCTCGCGGCGCTGCGCCGGGACGGGATCGCGGTTCCGGTGCGCATCGGCCTCGCGGGGCCGGCCAACGTCGCGACGCTCGTTCGCTTCGCCATCCGCTGCGGCGTCACCAATTCCATCCGCGCGCTGACCGGCCGCGCCGACCGCTTCCTCCGCCTCGTCAGCGACAGCGCGCCCGACGCGCTCGTCCGCGGCATCGCCGAGGCCGATGCGCCGCTGCTCGCCGGCGTCGCGGGCTTCCACTTCTTCCCCTTCGGCGGCGTCGCCAAGACCGCGCGCTGGGCCAACGCCCTGAAGCGCGGTCGCTTCCGCCCGGCGAGCGGCGGCGGATTGGATGTCGACCTTTGACGGAGGAATCGCGGCCCAGGCGGGCTCAGCCAATCAGCTTGTCGTAGCCGGAATGATGGCCAATCCAAAACCAAAGGATGCCGTCGGGAATTGCGACGCCAGGCGCACGATGCGCCAATCCAACTCTTGCCGAATAGTAGTGACCGATCTTCTTGAATCGCAGCGACGGATGGCGGGCGTCTAATTTGAGCAGCGCAAAGTTCTTGTCAGCGAGTTCGCGCACGGATTTCGGCAAGGCGCGATAGAGACGCCAGAACTCCGATGAGGCGTAGTGCCTCACAGCTTCTTCGTCTTGCCCCGGCGGTGCTCATCGAGTGCGGCCTTGGCCAGTTTATCGAGCTTGCCGGCCGCCGCGTCGGCTTCGATTTGCGTGTCCCAAAGCTCTGCGTCGTAGTCTAGGAACCACGAGCGCAGCGTGGACCTCTCCGCCGCGGTCAGCGCGCGGATTTCGTTTTCGATCTTTTGGACGCGAATCATTGCGCTCTGAAAACTGAGATTGACTCTCGCAAATGTGCGGCGCGGCCGCGGCGCGTTCAACCTGCCCCGCAAGCGCGCGGGATCACGCCACCTTCAGCGTGCCCGAGTGGATGAGTGCCGCGGGGGCGAGGCGCTCTTGCGGCATGTGCACCGAGACGGTGGTGCCCTTGCCGGGCTCGCTTTCGATCGCGAGCGTGCCGCCATGCGCCTCGACCAGCGTCTTCACCAGCGCGAGGCCCAAGCCGGTGCCGGGATCGCCGCGCGGCGCCTGATCGAGCTGCACGAAAGGCTGTAGGGCGCGCGGGATGTCCTCCGACCGCATGCCGGTGCCGGTGTCGCGCACCTCGACCCGCAGCCGGCCGCTCGGCTCGAGCGCGGTGCTGAGCCAGATCTTGCCGCCCGCCGGCGTGAACTTGATCGCGTTGGAGAGCAGGTTGAGCACGATCTGGCGGAAGCGCGTGGCGTCGGCGCGCAGCGCGGGCAGGCGCGGCGACGCTTCGACCGCGAGCGAGACGCCGGCGCCGCGCGCCTGCGCTTCCATGAGCTGGCCGCACTGCTTCAAGGTGCCGACGAGATCGATGACCGTTTCGTTGAGGGGCTGCGCGCCCACCTCGATCTTGGCGACGTCGAGGATGTCGTTGATGAGCTGCAGCAGGTGCGAACCGCTGCGGTTGATGTCGCTGACGTACTGCTTGTACTTGCCCTCGCCGATCGGCCCGAACATCTCGCTCTTCATGATGTCGGAAAAGCCGATGATGGCGTTGAGCGGCGTCCGGAGCTCGTGGCTCATGTTGGCGAGGAAGCGCGTCTTGGCGCGGTTGGCCTCGTCGGCGGCATCGCGCGCCTTGCGGAGCGTGTCCGCCATGCGCGCGTTGCCGAGCAGCAGCAGCACGCGGTCGAGCGTGTGCGCGTGGAGCGCGTGCGCGAGATAGACGAAGATCGAGATCCACACGGCGAGCAAGGTCGCGGTGAAGAGATGCGCGGGCGCGCCGTCGAGCGCGAGGCGCATGCCGAAGGGCGCCACCGCCGGCAGCACGAAGCCGTAGAATGCCGGCAGGTACGAGGCGTAGCCGGTGAGCGCGGCCGCCGAGAGGCCGGTGACGAGAAACACCTGGACGATCAAGAGAACGGGATCGGTAGGCGAGAACAGCACGATGCTGCCGATGCCCCAAAGCACGCCCGAGAGCAGCGTGCCCAAGGCGAAGGTGCGGCCCCAGCTCTTGGCTTCGCCGGCCTCGCGCGTGCGCTCGAAATAGCGCCGGCAATGCACCCAGCGCACGATCGCGGCGGCGATCAGGAGCGCGGCCCAGGCGATGAGGATGGGCTTGGGCGAGCTCCGCCAGAACACGGCCGCGATGAACAGCGCCACCGCGATTTCGATCACGAGCAGGCCGGGCGCCTGCATGAAGAGCCCGCGCACGATCTCGGCTCGGAGCTCGGCCCGCGCGGCCGGATCGAGCGCGCCGCCGCGGTCGGCGCGGAAGGCGCGCAGCACCAACTCGAGGCGCGTCGGTTCGCGGTTCTGGCCGCGGTTGAGGGCAAGCGCGATATCGCCGAGAGGCATGCGGGGGCGAACCCTTGGCCGGGAGCGCGGCGCGAAATGATGCGGGGGAGGCCGTGATATTCCTGAGCCTAGAGTGCGCCATTGACGGTTAAAAAAACCCTGATTCTCCGCCCAACCGTCGCAGCGGATTTGAGGTATTTTGCGCGATGCCGCGATTCGGGCACGGCGCGCGTTGCTGTAATCGGCCGCGGCCGGCG
>DATBLL010000186.1:0-8253 GCA_036555425.1 Alphaproteobacteria bacterium
CATTTCATAGAGTCTGCCTCGCACCGACGGACCCGGCCTCGCAACATGCACATCGTCGCCGCAAAGAGAGATGAACCGCGAAGCGGTTCTGTCCCATAGCCCAGGGTTGGCGCATGGCGCCAACCCTGGGAATCCGGCGACCGCTTTCTCAACCCTGCAGGGGTTGCGCCTCTCTGCGTCGCCTCGTGCACAACCCCTTCGGGGTTGCTTCGCATTTGCCGCAACGACCCCAGGGTAGCCGCTGCGCGGCAACCCTGGGCTGTGGGCCAGAACTGCTTCGCGGTTCATCGCGATGGAAGCGCGATCGGCCCGGCACGCCTTCGTCACGGAAATTCACTTCCCCATCAACATCTCCGGCAGCCACAGCGCCAGCGCCGGGATGAACGTCACCAGCGCGAGCACGGCGACGAGCGCCACGGTGAAGGGCCAGGCTTCGCGGAAGACCTTCTCGAGCGGCGCGCCGGCGATCTGGGCGGTGAGGAAGGTGATGACGCCCGAGGGCGGCGTGAGCTGGCCGATCATGAGGTTGAGCACGACGACGACGCCGAGCTGGACGAGATCGATGTTGTAGGCCTTGGCGACCGGCACCAGCAGCGGCACCAGCGTGATGAGCGCCACCGCCGGCTCGAGCGCCAGGCCCCAGAGGAGGAAGAAGACGTTGATGATGACCAGCATCGTCCAGCGGCTGTCGGTGAGCGAGACGAAGAACTTCACCAGCGTCTCGCCGAGCGCGAGGTTGGCTACGAGCCAGGAAAAGATGCCCGAGGCCGCGATCATCAGGAGGATGAGGCCGGAATTGATCGCCGATTCGGTGACGATGCGCGCCACGTCGCGCGCCTGGAGTTCGCGGTAGACGAAGACGCCGACCAGGCCGGCATAGACGACGGCGAGCGCGCCCGCCTCGGTCGGGGTCACGGCGCCGCCGACGATGCCGCCGATGATGATGGCGGGCATGGCCAGCGCCAGCAGCGCATCGGCGAAGCTGCGCGCGACCTCGGCGGCGCGGGCGCGCTCGGCGCGCGGGAAATTGCGCCGGCGCGCGAGCCAGTAGGCCGTGATCAAGAGGTATACGCCCATCAGCAGCCCCGGCACGGCGCCGGCAAGAAAGAGGCGGCCGACCGAGACGTCGGTGACGAGCGCGAAGACGACGAACGCGATCGAAGGCGGGATGATCGGCCCCATCGTGGCGGCGGCGGCGACCACGGCGGCGGCGTAGGCGGGCGGGTATTCCTGCTCCTTCATCGCCGGGATCATGGCGGCGCCGATCGCCGAGGCGTCGGCCACGGCCGAGCCCGAGACGCCCGAGAACACCATCGTGCCGAGGATCGCGACATGCGAAAGCCCGCCGCGGATGTGTCCCACCAGCGACGCGGCGAAGGCGAGCAGGCGGCGCGTGATGCCGCCCGTGTTCATGAGATCCCCGGCGAGGAAGAAGAACGGGATGGCGAGGAAGGCGAAGCTGTCGATGCCCTGGATCAGCGCGGTCGCCAGCACGTTCAGCGGCACCTGGCCGCCGGTCGCGAGGATGAAGACGAGCGACGAAAGCCCCATCGCGAAGAAAACCGGGACGCCGAACGCCATGAAGGCGAGGAACGCGCCCATCAGCAGCGCGAGCTGGAGGAGTTGCGCGGTCATTGCCGCGGGGCGCCGCCGGATGGGGCGAAGTGGCGCCCGAGCTCGGCGGCGAACGCGATCAGCATCAGCGCGGCGCCGACCGGCACCGACCAGTACATCCAGTTTTGCGCGAGGCCGAGCGAGGCGAAGCTCATGCCCTCCATCGCGTCGATGACCGGGAAGCTCGCCCAGAGCAGAACGCCGGTGAACCCGGCCGAAAGCGCGAGGCTCGCGAGGGCCGCCGCGCGCCGCGCGCCCGGACGCCATTTGGCGACCACGAAATCCACCGCCATGTGGAGATTGCGCCGTACGCCGACATATCCCGCGAGCATGGTGAGCCACACGAGCAGAATCACGTCGAGCTCGAGCACCCAGGTGAACGGGCGGTCGAAGACATAGCGCGCGACGACTTGGCCGAAGGCGGTCGCGAGCAGCGAAGCGGCGATGAGCCCGATGAGCGCCGCCACGGCGCGGTCGAGGAGCGTCAGCATCGTGCGCTCGCGTGAGCGGATGCTTGTGGCGCCTCGACGCGAAGCGCGCGATGGCGGAAAGGCACGATGTGCAGCGCTACTTCACCGCCTGGATCTTCTCGATCGTGCCCTTGGCCCAGAGCTGGCCGTCGAGCTTGGCGAGCGCCTCGGCGGCGGCTTTCTTGAACGGCGCGAGATCGGGCTCGACGATTTCCATGCCCTTTTCCTTGAGGAGGGCGATCGACTTCGCCGCCATCTCCCAGGTCATCTTGCTGGCCCAGACCTCGGTCTCGGCGGCGGCCTCGGTCATCGCCTTCTGCTGCGCCGCGCTGAGCTTCCCCCATTTGTCGGCCGCCATCAGCACCATGAGCCCGGAGTGAATATAGTCGATGCGGATCGCGTATTTCTGCACCTCGTAATATTTGGCGCCGGCGATGGCATCGAAGCCGTTGTCCTGGCCGTCGACGATGCCCTGCTTCATCGCGAGATAGAGCTCGGCGGCGGCGACCGGCGTCGGCGACGCGCCCCAGGCCTTGAACACGGCGAGGATCGTCGGCGTCTCGGGCACGCGCACCTTCAAGCCCTTCAAATCCTCGAGCTTGGTCACGCGCGTCTTGGCGGTGGTGAGCTGGCGCTCGGTGCGGTCGGAGACATAGCCGACATATTTGAAGCCGCCTTCCTTCTCGGCCGCCGCGAGCATGTCCCGGAACGTCTTCGAGGCGAAGAACGCCTTGAAATGCGCGTTGTCGCGGAAGACGTAGGGCGCGAACAGCGCGTTGAAATCCTTGCCGCCGCGCGCGAGGGCCAGCGTGCCGGTGTCGGCCAGCATCATGTCGATCTGCCCGGTTTTGAGGCCGGCATAGTTCTGCGGCAGGTTGCCGAGCTGGCCGCCGCCGAGCGACTGGATCTTGATCTCGCCCTTGGTTTTCTCGACCACGTGCTGCGCGAAGCGGTCGGCAATCGGCCCCCACACCGGCGGTGGCGCCACATAGGCCATGCGGAACGTCGTCTCGGCGCCGGCGGCAAGGGGCGCGAGCGCCACGGCGGCAGCGAGCCAGAGCAGCTTTTTCATGTGGTCCTCCCTCGATCCCGCGCTTGACCGCGGCGGCGATCAGGTGCGTATAGTAGTAACGATCGTTACCAATTGGCAAGCGCACGCCCATGGCTGTCACCAAGGCAAAGCGCGCCGCCGCGGCGCAAGCCGCCGTTGCAGCGCGAAAGACGAACGGCATCTACACCTACGCGCTCGACGAGTTGCCCTGGCGCGAGCTCGGGCGCCCGGGCGTCAAGGACAAGTCGGTGCGCCGCGAGCGCGAAACCGGCAACTATTTGGGCCTCATCGCGTTCGAGCCGCTGTCGCGCTCGGGCCTCCATCAGCATCTCGGCACCGCGCTGTCCTATTTCCTCGCCGGCTCGCTCACCGACTATCAGGGCAGCGCCAGCGAGGGCATGGCCGGCATCAACCTCGCCGGCGCCACGCACGACGCGGTCTCCTACACCGGCTCGCTCATCGCCTCGCGCCTCGAAGGCCCGGTGGTGGTGCCCGAGGGCGTGACGGCCGCGCACCCCATCCTCGGCGGCGCCAAGGCTGGGCGGTTGCGCAATCCGTTCCCCGAGCGCTGGCCCGACCGCAACATCGCGGTGGCGCCGCTGCCGCTGGTGCCGACGCAGTTCGCCGGCGTCGGACGGCGCATGATCTTCGACTACGCGCCGACTGGCGACCGCCGCCGTTTCGCGGCGCTGACGATCATGCCGCACGCGCCGGCGATCGAGATCGCGCATCAGGGGCTCACCGATTGGTACGTCGTCGCCGGCGACGTCGCCGTCAACGGCAAGCGCGCCCATGCCAACAGCTTCGTCGTCATCGAGCCGGGCGCGCGCGCCGAAATCGCGAGCGAGTACGGTTGCCAACTCCTCGCCTGGGCCGAAGCGCCCGGCAGCGGCGAGGCGCAAGGGCAGGAGGCCGAGCTTTACGGGTTCTAGCGCACGATGCTCATCGCGTAGGGGCGCGCTGCGCACGCCCAGCCTCCGCGCGTCACGCGTCGATTGCGGAGAGAGGGCGCGCGCAGCGCGCCCCTACGTTGCACACGCCCCGCTACGTCTTCCGATCCAGTTTCCGCAGGCTCGTAACGAGGCGCGTGAGGCGCGCGAAGAAATCGCGCCGTTCCTTGGCGCCGAGCGCCGCGAACACCGCGCGCTCGCGCGCGAGGCCCGAGGCCGCGATCGCTTCGTAGACGCGCCAGCCCTCCTCGGTGAGATAGAGATGAAGCCGGCGGCGGTCGCGCGCGCTCGCCTCGCGCGTCAAGCGCCGGCGCGCGACGAGGCCGCGCACCGCGCGCGAGACGCTCATCTTGTCGAGGCCGATATAGTCGGCGAGGTCCTGCGCCGTGATGCCGGGGCGGTCCGCCGCCACCAGCAGCACGCGCCACTCGGAAAGGCTCAAATGCAGGCGCCGCCCGAAGCGCTCGGAGAACGGCCGCGCGGTGAGATTCGCGAGCACCAGCAGTTGGAAGAACGGCGAGCGCGCGGTGCGGATGCGCGCGCGGTGCCGCCGCGCGCCTTTTCTCTGCTTCGCCAAGTTTTCGGTCCGCGCTGTGTCGGGAATGTCTCGCCCGGGGGACGCTGCGACGATACAGGCAGCGTCGCGGCGGCGGCAAGCGTTACCGGCCTTCGATGCTGCGTTCGATTCGCGCGAGGGAGCGCAACCGCGCCGGCGCGGCGCTGTCAAATCAAATCTGCGGGCCTCGCCTGCGCGGCGAAATCCGGCGCCGCCGCTTGATTGCCCAGATTTTCGATCAATGTTGAACCCCGGACGGGCGCGCGGCGCCGCTCTCGAGGAGGAATATCATGGCCGTCTCATTCACGCTCAACGGCCGGGCCGTTCAGTTGAACGTGCCCGACGACATGCCCTTGCTGTGGGCGATCCGCGACATCGCGGGGCTCACCGGCACCAAGTACGGCTGCGGCGTGGCCCAGTGCGGCGCCTGCACCGTCCATGTCGAGGGCGAACCAGTGCGCTCGTGCGCGCTGCCCGCCGGCGAGGCCAAGGGCAAGAAGGTCATCACGATCGAGGGCCTCGCGAGCAAGCCGGCCAAGGCCGTGCAGGCCGCGTGGCAGAAGCTCGACGTGCCGCAATGCGGCTATTGCCAATCCGGCCAGATCATGTCGGCCGCGGCGCTGCTGGAGAAGAATCCGAGGCCCAGCGACCAAGACATCGACGGCGCCATGGCCGGAAATCTCTGCCGCTGCGCCACCTATCAGCGCATCCGCGCCGCGATCCACGCGGCCGCCAAATCGCTCGCGTGAGGCCCGCCATGTTGCAGGACATCGTCAAGGCCGCCGCGGCGCCGAGCCGGCGCACGCTGCTGAAGACCGGCGCCGCGACCGCGCTCGTCCTCGGCTTCCATTTCGCGCCGCGCCGCGCCTTCGCCCAAGCGGCGCAAGGCGCCGCCCCGGCGCCGAACGCGTTCGTGCGCATCGGCACCGACAACACGGTGACCGTGATCGCCAAGCATCTCGAAATGGGGCAGGGCACATACACCGGGCTCGCCACCATCCTGGCCGAGGAGCTCGACGCGGATTGGAAGCAGGTGCGCGTCGAATCCGCGCCCGCCGATGCCACGCGCTACAACAACCTCGCGATGGGGCCGATCCAGGGCACCGGCGGCAGCTCGGCGATCTTCAATTCCTTCGAGCAGCTCCGTAAAGCCGGCGCCGCCGCGCGCGCGATGCTCGTTTCCGCCGCGGCGCAAAGCTGGGGCGTGCCGCCGGGCGAGATCACGGTTTCCGCCGGCACGATCGCGCACGCCAAGAGCCGGCGAAGCGCCGCCTTCGGCCAATTCGCCGCCGCCGCCGCCAAGCTGCCGGTGCCGGTTGAGGTGAAGCTCAAGGATCCGGCGGCGTTCAAGCTGATCGGCCGCGAGCTGCCGCGCGTCGACACCGTTGCCAAGACCACCGGCACCGCGCAATTCGCGCTCGACGTGCGCCTGCCCGGCATGCTGACGGCCGTGGTGGCGCGCGCGCCGCTGTTCGGCGCCACGGTGAAATCCTTCGATCCCGGCAAGGCCAAAGCCGTGCCCGGCGTGCGCCATATCGTGCAAGTCCCGACCGGTGTCGCCGTCGTCGCCGACAATACCTGGGCCGCGCTCAAGGGCCGCGAGGCCCTCGCGGTCGAGTGGGACGAGAGCAAGGCCGAGAAACGCGGCACCAAGGACCTGATGGAGGAATACCGGAAGCTCGCCGATCGGCCCGGCACGGTCGCCGCCAAGCGCGGCGATGTCGCGGCCGGCTTCGCCGCCGACGCCAAGAGCATCGAGGCGCGCTTCGATTTCCCCTATCTCGCGCATGCGCCGATGGAGCCGCTCGACTGCGTCGTGCGGATCACGCCGACGAGTTGCGAAATCTGGGCTGGCGACCAGTTCCAGACCGTCGATCAGATGGCCGCCGCGGCGGTGCTGGGCTTGAAGCCGCAGCAGGTGAAGATCAACACCATCTTCGCCGGCGGCAGCTTCGGCCGGCGCGCGACACCGAACTCGGACTACATCGCCGAGGGCGTGCAAATCGCGAAGGCGATCCGCGGCGCGGCGCCGGTGCGCCTCCTCTGGACGCGCGAGGACGACATTCGCGGCGGGCGCTACCGCCCGCTCACGCATCACTGGCTCAAGGCCGCGCTCGGCGCCGACGGCATGCCGGCGGCCTGGCAGCACCGCATCGTCAGCCAGTCGATCCTCGCCGGCACGCCGTTCGCGTCGATGATGATCAGGAACGGCATCGACGGCACGTCGGTCGAGGGGGCCTCGAACCTCCCCTATGCGATTCCGAACTTCCAGGTCGAGCTGCACTCGCCCGAGGCCGGCGTGCCGGTCCTGTGGTGGCGCTCGGTCGGCTCGACGCACACCGCGTTTTCGACCGAAATCATGATCGACGAGCTCGCGCGCGCGGCGGGCAAGGACCCGGTGAACTACCGGCTCACGCTGCTGCAGGGCCACGAGCGCCACCGCGGCGTGCTGGCCGTCGCCGCCGAAAAGGCGGGCTGGGGCAAGGAGCTGCCGAAGGGCCGCTTCCAGGGCGTGGCGGTGCACGAAAGCTTCCGCAGCGTCGTTGCCGAAGTGGCCGAGCTGAGCGTCGCCGGCGACGGCAGCTTCAAGGTCGAGCGCGTCGTCTGCGCGGTCGATTGCGGCATCGCGGTGAACCCCGACGTCGTGCGGGCGCAGATGGAGGGCGGCATCGGCTACGGCCTCTCGGCGGCGCTCGCCGAGCAGGTGACGCTCGAGGGCGGCAAGGTCGTGCAGTCGAACTTCCACGACTACACGCCGCTGCGCATCACCGACATGCCCAAGGTCGAGGTGCACATCCTGCAATCGACGGCGGCGCCGACCGGCGTCGGCGAGCCGGGCGTGCCGCCGATCGCGCCCGCGGTCGCCAATGCGCTCGCTGTCGCGCGCAACAAGCCGGTGCGCGCGCTGCCGCTACGCGCTTGATGAAACTCGTTCGCGTCGCGGCCGCGCTGGTGCTGGCGTCTGCCGCGCCGGCGCTTGCGCAGCAAGACACGGCGGCGGCGCGCGCCGCCTTTGTGCGCGCCGCCGCGGTGTTCCAGCATCCGCGCTGCGCGAACTGCCACAATCGCGGCGAGGGACCGCGCCAGGGCGACGCACAGCGGGTCCACCAGCTCAACGTCAAGCGCGGGCCCGAGGGCCGCGGCGAAGGAGCGACGCGCTGCACCGCCTGTCATCGCGCGACCAACACCGCCGGCGGCGCCATTCCCGGCGCCCCCGATTGGCGCATGCCGCGGCCCGGCAACGCCGGGTGGGACGGCTTGTCGCCCGCCGCGATCTGCGCGGCGCTCAAGGACCCGCAGCGCAACGCCGGCCTCCCGCTCGCTCAATTGGTCGAACACCTGGAGAAGGATCCGCTGGTCAATTGGGCTTGGGAGCCGGGCGGCATCCGGAAGAAGCCGCCGCTTGCCAAGGCCGACTTCATCGCCCTGATGCGCAACTGGCACGCGGGCGGAGCGCCGTGCCCGAACTGAAGTCGCGCGGCCTGCCCCCACTTCCCAAGCAAAGCCGTGGGCTTTTCTTGGGCCCCTTCTCTCCCGCTGCGCGGGAGAGAGAATAACGAGGCTGTGAGCTTATCCCTTCTCTCTCCCACGAAGTGGGAGAGAAGGGGCCCA
>DATBLL010000062.1:0-6595 GCA_036555425.1 Alphaproteobacteria bacterium
ATCTCGCCGAAGGCCTTCATCGGGATGCCGAAGGAAGATTCGGCGCCGTAGATGTGGTGCGCGATGGTGTCGGCGAGGCTCTGCGAAATTCCGTTGAGCGGATTGGGCATCTTGTCGGCCACCAGCGGATAGAGCGCCACCACCACCACCACGATGGTCATCGCCCACCCGCTGGTGCGGCGCAGTGCCTCGATGATGAGGAGCAGGGCTGCGCCGGCGATGATCACGGCGTGACGCGGCGCCCCCGTCTCCCAGCCCGAATCGAGGATGCGCCGCGCCTCGTAGGCAAACCACAGCAACGCGGCGAAGGCCGCGGCGGCGAGCAGCCAATCGTACCAAGGCGTGCCGTGCAGCCGCGCGCGCTTCGAAGCCGGGTAGGCAATGAAGACCAGCGGCAGCAGAAACGCGGCCAGCAGATAGAGGTAGCGGCTTTCGATCAGCACGATGCCGGCGAAGAAATCGAAGCCCAGGAGCTGGTTGACCGCGAGCGCCGTGGCGACAAGCGTGCCGGCGCAGAAGACGGCCTCCGAGACGCGCCCGAGCCGCCGGCTCGCGAGCTCCTCGGGCATCAATTCGGGCGCGCCGCTGCCGGCATGCGCGGCGGACCCGGCCGTGGCGGCCGGCGCTTCGTTCACGGTTCCTCCCAGCGGCCTTTCGCAGGCTTGTACGTTGGCGCCATTAAAGGCATTGGCCCGCCGCGCGGCAACTGCGCTCGCCGCGCGAAGGAACAGCCTTCGCGCCGCGCGCCGGGGCGCCGAAGCTCTCAATGCCTTGGAATGTCGAACGTTATTCGTGCGGCGTTGGCTTGCTTATCGATCCGGCGTAGAATGTTTTTGTTGCGTCGCGCCTCGATCGCGACGCGCTTCCTTTCCGGGGACCCAGTGCAGAGGCTGCTCCGCAGACTGCTCACGCGCGCCCGCTCCGGCACGCGCCCGCTTGAGACGGGCGAGACATCTCCGGCCCGCTTCGATGGCCACGCGCTCGGCGCCGCCGCGCCGGTCGAACCGCGCCGGAAAATAGGCGACCTCCGGGCTCGCGTTGCGGCCGCCGCCAAGAACCTGCTCTTCCCCGACGGTGCGATCGCGGCGCTGCGGCGGGAGCTACATATCCAGCGGTCGAAGGCGGATCAGTGGTGGCGGGACTTTCACGACTCGAACCGGATGCTCATCGAAGCGCTCGATCGCTCGGCCCTGCGCGTCATTGCAGCGGCGCAGCCCGACCCCGTCGCAGCGGCTTCGAAGACGCCGATGTTCACGATCGCGATGCCGGTCTGGAACCGCGCCGGCTCTGTGGACACCGCGATCAAGAGCGTGCTCGCGCAGAGCTTTCGCGACTGGGAGCTCGTCATCGTCGACGACGGCAGCACGGACGAGATCGAGGAAGTGGTGCGGCCCTTCCTCGCCGATCCGCGCATTTCGTTCCTGCGCCAATCGAACCGCGGCGAGGTTGCGACGCGCAACCGCATTCTCGGGCTCGCGCGCGGCGAAGTCGTCGCCTATCTCGACAGCGACAATTTCTGGTATCCGGACTTCCTCGAAGAAGCCGCGCGGGTCTTTCGCGCTGACCCCGAGCTCGAAATCGCCTATGGCGGCATCGCCTATGAATGGCCCGATGGCGAAGTGCGCTTCTACCTGCTGCCCTTCGACCGGGCGCAGCTTGAGCGCGACAATCTCGCCGACATCAACGTCATCATGCACCGCCGCAGCGCCTATGCGCGCTACGGCGGATTCGACAACCGCTTGGAGCGCGCGCTCGAATGGGATTTGCTGCTGCGCTACACGGCCGAGCGTCCGGCAGCGCTGATCCCGACCGTCGGCGCGCGCTATCGGATCCTCGACTCGACCAGCGTTTCTCGGAGTCGCCCGCTCGGTCCCAACGTGCTCCATATCCGCCGCAAATTGTGGCGGCGCCCGGACATCGCGCCGCGCGTTCTTTATGTGGCGTTCCAGTTCCCGCAGCTCAGCGAGAGCCACGTCTACGCCGAGATCGCATGCATGCGCCGCCTTGGCGCCGCGGTCGAGGTGTGGGCGCCGGCGGCCGGCGCCTCGCCTTTCGCGCATGATCTCGTCGTTCATCGCGGGCAGCTCGCCGACGCGATCCGCGACGTTCGGCCGGACGTCGTCCATGTCCATTGGCTTTCGGTGCTCGACGCGAATGCGGCGGCGCTGGCCGCGGCGGGCGTGCCGCTGACGGTGCGCGGGCACAGCTTCGACGCGACGCCCGAAGCCGTCGCCAGGGCGCTGCAATTGCCCTACATGCGACGCCTCTATCTGCTTCCGGGCAGCGCCGCGGACGACCTGCCGCGGGACGAGCGCATCCGCTTCGCGGCGCCGATCTTCGACACCACGCTGTTCCGGCCCGCGAAGGAGAAGGATCCGCGGCTCGTGCTGCGTGCTTCGCCCGGCCTGCCGCAGAACGGTCTGCGCTTCATGCTCGACCTCGCCCGGCTTCTGCCGCAGCACCGGGTCGTGGTCGCCATCGCGCGCGCAACCGGCCACGACGCCGAGATCGCGTCGTTGAAGGCCTATCGTGCCGAGACGCGCTCACCGGCCGAGCTGCGCTTCGACGTGCAGCGGCCGGCGCTCGCGGAGCTGATGGGCACGGCCGGCATTTACGTCCACAGCGCGACGCCGCCCGGCGGCGCGGTCCAGAAGCGCGTCGGAAGCCCGGTTTCGATCGCCGAGGCGATGGCGACCGGCGCCTACGTGCTGGCGCGAAACGCGCCCGCGTTCGCGCGCTATGTCGGCGACGCAGGCGCCACCTATGCGAACGCGAAGCAGGCGGCGGCATTGATCCGCGCGACCGAGGCCTGGACCGAAGCGGACTGGCGCGCGGCGCAGATCCGCTCGATCGAGCGCGCCTTCAAGCATCACGCCGACGAGCTCGTGCTCAGGCCGATGTTCGAGGATTGGTGCGCCATCGCGCGCGAAAACGCGGCGCCTGCCCTGGCCGCGGCCGCGGATTAGAAGCCCGCTCCGGGCTGCTTCAGGTATTCCTCCTCCTCGGGCGTGCTCGGGCGCCCCAGGATGGCGTTGCGGTGGGGGAAGCGCGCGAACCTTGCGATCACGTCGCGATGGAGGATCGCGTAGCGCAGGATTTCGGGATCGTGCGGGCAGCGCTGGCGGATAAGCGCGACCGCGCGGTGCTGGTCGTCGAGGTCTTCGCTGTGTTCGAACGGCAAATAGAAGAAGAGCCGCTCCTGCTCATCCTTGAACTTGAGATCGAAGCCGCGGTCGACCGCCCAATCGGCGACGGCGCGCGCCTTCTCGTCGGTCTCGAAGGCGCGCGGCGTGCCGCGATACATGTTGCGCGGAAACTGGTCGAGGCAAAGGAGCAGCGCCAGCGTGCCCTCGGGCGCGTTCTGCCAGGCGGCGAGCCGCCCCGCCGCCGCGCGCTCGTGCACGTCTTCGAAGCGGCGGCGAACTTCGTCGTCGAAGGCCGGCTCCTTCTTGAACCACAGCGGCCGGTTCGCCGGCGCCAGCCAGAACCCGAGCACGTCGCGGATTTCGCTCATCTTTTCGGCATTGCCGGCATCTCGCGTGTGGCGTCCCCGCTGCTAGACTCGGCCCCGGATGTGATGTAACCCCGGCGCCGCTGGCCTTTCCGCCGGCCCCTTCTGAGCCAATCTTTATCAGCACCGTCCGCCTGTCGCGACTCCCCGTCCCGCGGCCCGGACGGCCGAGGTGTGGGAGCCTCTCGATCATGCGCGCCACCGGCCACGACAGATTGAAGACCCGCCGCACCCTCACGGTGGACGGGAAGAGCTACGAATATTTCAGCCTCGAAGCCGCCGCCACGGCGCTCGGCGACATCGCGCGCCTGCCGTTCTCGCTGAAGGTGCTGCTCGAGAACCTGCTGCGTTTCGAGGATGGGCGCAGCGTCACCGTCGAGCACGTCAAGGCGATGGCGGGCTGGCTCAAGGCCAAGAAGAGCGAGACCGAGATCGGCTTCCGCCCCGCGCGCGTGCTGATGCAGGACTTCACCGGCGTGCCCGCCGTCGTCGACCTCGCCGCGATGCGCGACGCGATGAAGGCGTTGGGCGGCGATCCGCGCAAGATCAACCCGCTGGTGCCGGTCGATCTCGTGATCGACCACTCGGTCATCGTCGACTACGCGGCGAATCCCGACGCCTTCAAGAAGAACGTCGAGCTCGAATACAAGCGCAACGGCGAGCGCTATGCGTTCCTGCGCTGGGGCCAGACCGCGTTCGACAATTTCCGCGTCGTGCCGCCCGGCACCGGCATCTGCCACCAGGTGAACCTCGAATATCTGGCGCAGACCGTGTGGACCGCCGAGATCGGCGGCAAGACCTACGCCTATCCCGACACGCTGGTCGGCACCGACAGCCACACCACGATGGTGAACGGCCTCTCGGTGCTGGGCTGGGGCGTCGGCGGCATCGAGGCCGAGGCCGCCATGCTGGGCCAGCCCGTTTCGATGGTCATCCCCGAGGTGATCGGCTTCAAGCTCACCGGCAAGCTCAAGGAGGGGGCCACCGCCACCGACCTCGTGCTGACCGTGACGCAAATGCTGAGGAAGAAGGGCGTGGTCGGGAAGTTCGTCGAATATTTCGGCGCCGGCCTCGACAGCCTCACCATCGCCGACATGGCGACCATGGCCAACATGGCGCCCGAATACGGCGCCACCTGCGGCTTTTTCCCGATCGGCAAGGCGACGCTCGACTATCTCGCCTTCAGCGGCCGCGACCCCGCGCGCGTGAAGCTCGTCGAGGCCTATGCCAAGACGCAGGGCCTCTGGCGCGACGCCAAGACGCCCGATCCGGTCTTCACCGACACGCTCGCGCTCGATCTCGGCACGGTGGAGCCGTCGCTGGCCGGCCCCAAGCGCCCGCAGGACCGCATTCCGCTGACGCAGGTGAAGAAGAACTTCGACGCCGGCTTCAAGGAGATCTCGAAGCGCGACGAGCGGCGCCAATCGCCGATCGCCGACAGCGATCTCTCGCTGCGCGACGGCGACGTGGTCATCGCCGCGATCACGAGCTGCACCAACACCTCGAATCCCTCGGTGCTGGTCGCGGCCGGCCTCGTGGCGCGCAAGGCGCGGGCACTCGGCCTGAGGGCCAAGCCGTGGGTCAAGACCTCGTTCGCGCCGGGCTCGCAGGTGGTCGCCGACTATCTTTCGGCCAGCGGCCTTCAGGCCGACCTCGACGCCATCGGCTACAATCTCGTCGGCTTCGGCTGCACCACCTGCATCGGCAATTCGGGCCCGCTCGCCGAGCCGGTCGAGGCCGCGATCACGGCCAAGGACATCACCGTCGCCGCGGTGCTCTCGGGCAACCGCAATTTCGAGGGCCGCGTCCACCCGCTGACCAAGGCCAACTACCTCGCCTCGCCGCCGCTGGTCGTGGCCTACGCGTTGGCCGGCAGCGTCGCGCGCGACATCGCGACCGAACCGCTCGGCACCGGCAAGGACGGCAAGCTCGTCTACTTGAAGGATGTGTGGCCCTCGAACAAGGAGATCGACGACGTCATCAAATCGGTGCTGACGCCGGCGATGTTCCGGAAACGCTACGCCAACGTGTTCGAGGGCGATGAGCACTGGAAGAAGATCAAGACCTCGGCCGGCCTCACCTACGTTTGGGATGGATCGAGCACCTATGTGCAGAACCCGCCCTATTTCGCCGCGATGGGCAAGCAGCCGGGCAAGATCGCCGACGTGAAGGGTGCCCGCATCCTCGCCATCCTCGGCGATTCGATCACGACCGACCACATCTCGCCCGCCGGCTCGATCAAGAAGGATTCGCCGGCCGGCAAGTTCCTCATCGGCAAGGGTGTGGGCGCCGCCGACTTCAACCAGTACGGCGCGCGGCGCGGCAACCACGAAGTGATGATGCGCGGCACCTTCGCCAACATCCGCATCAAGAACCAGATGGTGCCGGGCACCGAAGGCGGCGTCACCAAGTTCGTGCCAACCGGCGAGACGCTGCCGATCTACGACGCGGCGATGAAGTACCGCGCCGAGGCCACGCCGCTCGTCGTCTTCGCCGGCAAGGAATACGGCACCGGCTCCTCGCGCGACTGGGCGGCCAAGGGGACGACGCTCCTCGGCATCCGCGCCGTCGTCGCCGAGAGCTTCGAGCGCATCCACCGCTCCAATCTCGTGGGCATGGGCGTGCTGCCGCTGACCTTGAAGGAGGGCACGGTCGCCGATTTGAAGCTCGACGGCACCGAGACGGTGGACATCGAGGGCGTCGCCGGCGGCATCAAGCCGGGCATGGACGTCGTCTGCACCATCGCCAAGGCGGACCGCAGCCAGCGCAAGCTCGCTCTCCGCTGCCGCATCGACACGCTCGACGAGGTCGAATACTTCAAGAACGGCGGCATCCTGCAATACGTACTGCGCGATCTCGCCAAGGCGGCGTAGTCACGCGAACCCGTCATCCTGAGCGAAGCGAAGGATCTGGCTTCAACTGCACGCTGCCTTTGAGCGGAGGCGAGATCCTTCGCTTCGCTCAGAGTTTGTGAGTTTTTGTTTGCGCGGGCGAGGGGAATTTGATTCGGTGGATCGAGACGGAGGTCTCGATGTCGAATGACGAGGAAGGTCTGTTCGGGGAGCTTGCGCGGCAGGACGCGCC
>DATBLL010000221.1:0-12174 GCA_036555425.1 Alphaproteobacteria bacterium
TGCCTTGATCGGCTCCCAGATCGGCAGCGGCAGCGGCCGCATCGCGGCCACCGCGATCGGCGCCGTGCTTGGCGCCGCGATCGGCAGCGAGATCGGCCGCCGCCTCGACGAGCGCGACCGCATGATGTACGCGCAGACCGCGACCTACGCCGCGGAGAGCGCACCCGTCGGCCAGGCGCAAACCTGGTCGAATCCGCAGAGCGGCAATCGCGGAACGGTGACGCCGACGTCGCAGACCTACGCCGGCAGCGACGGCCGCCAGTGCCGCAACTTCAGCGAGACGATCACCTTGAAGGACGGCAAGACCGAGACGGTCAACGGCCGCCGCTGCAAGAACGCGGACGGCAGCTGGGAATTCGTCGGCTAAGGCGCAAACCCGGGTTTGAACGCGAAGCGGCGGGCGCTCAGCCCGCCGCTTTGCGTTTCAGGGGCTCGACGCCGCGCCCCGCCTCCTCGGCCGCGGCCGGCGCGAACAGCGCCTCGAGATCGATCTCGAGCGCCTCGCGCTCGGCGGCGCCCGCGCCGGCCAGCACGCCGGCCAGCCGCGCGCGCCAGGCGGTGCGAATGAAGGCCAGATCTTCGCCCGCGTCGAGCCCGAGGTCGAGGCCGCGCAGCAGCGCCGAAAGCCGCACGTTCTTGGGGTCGCGCACGAGATACCAGCCCGTGGGTTCGGCGCGCCCGATGATCCGGTCGGCGGCGAGCCGATCGAGGATGACCTGAACCGCGCCGCGATCCGAATCGGCGAGCGACTCGGCGGCCACATCGGCCAGCGTGTCGGTCCGCACCGGCGCCCCCGTGCCGCGCGCGGCGAAGAGGCGCTCGAGCATCAGCAGCGTGGCGATGAGCCGGCGCGCCGGCTGCGAGCCCTTGGCCGTGCCCGCGCCCGGGCGGCGGCGCCACTCGGGAAAGGCGGCCACGATCTCGGCGCCGAACAGGACCACGCACCAGACGAGATAGACCCAGAGCAGGAAGATCGGGATGACCGAGAGCGTGCCGTAGATCGTCCTGTAGGACGGAAACGCCTCGACATAGAGCGCGAAGCCCCAGCGCAGGCCCTGAAACATCAGCGCCGCCGTCGCCGCGCCGACGATGGCGCCGCGCAGATACACGCGCCGGTACGGGATGATGATGTAGCTGATCATGAACGCCATCAGCATTAGGCCGAAGGGCGCGAGCCACACCAGCGCCGCGATCAATCCGCTGAAGCGCGCCAACCCGCCCTGGTGGAACACGATGGTGGAGAGCGCCACGCTGCCGCCGACGAAAAGCGGCGCGAGCGTGAGGATGGCCCAATACATGGTGACGCGCGCCATCAGCGGCCGCACCTGGCTCTGGCGCCAGATGCGGTTGAACACGGTCTCGATCGTGTCGAGCAGGATGATGGCCGTGACCGCCAGCGCCACGATGCCGACGGCGGTGAGATTGCGCGTGTTGCGCAGGAATTCGTCGAGCGCGAGGCGGAAATCCTCGCCCGCCTGCGGCAGCAGGTACTGGACCATGAAGTCCTGGAAGCCGACCCGGATCTCGTCGAAGACCGGGAACGCCGCCAGGAGCGCGAGGCCCACCGCGATCATGGGAATGGCGGCGAAGAGGAAGTTGTAGCTCATCGCCGCCGCGCTCTGGAAACAGTGGTCGTGCCAGTAGCGCTTGGCCACGTACCAGACGAACAGCGGAACCTCGCGCACGCGGCGCGCCAGCGCCGCCGCACGATCGGCGAGATCGCGGAGCCGATCCTTTTCCTCGGTCATGGCCGCGATTCTAGACACAACCGCTCCACGCCCCAACTACGATCTGGTCGCGATTCCGGCCCGCCGCGGCGGCGTGGCGCCCGCCGCGTTCGCCGCCGACCGCGTCACAAGTCTGCCGCAAAGCATGGCCATTAAGCCGCCGGTTCCCTTGGGCTTTTCCGCTTGACAAGGGGGGCCTCCGCGCCATCTGTCTACGCGCCCGCGGCGGCCCTCTCTCCGAGGGCGGGCAAGCGCTCCGGGCCCCTCCCAGCGCCACCCAGCGCGCTCGAGCGAGCGACGTACACCCTATCAACGACGGCCGAGAGAGATGATCGAAGTTCAATCTCTGACCAAGGATTTCGGCCCGATTCGCGCGGTCGACAACGTCACCTTCACCGTCAAGAAGGGCGAGGTGCTCGGCTTCCTCGGCCCCAACGGCGCCGGAAAGTCGACGACGATGAAGATGATCACGGGCTTCCTCGCCCCCACCGCCGGCACCGCCGCGGTGTGCGGCCACGATATCGAGAGGCACCCGACCGCGGCCAAGAAACGCCTCGGCTACCTGCCCGAGGGCGCGCCGCTCTACGTCGACATGACCCCGGCCGCGTTCCTGGGCTTCGTCGCCGGCATCCGCGGCTATAAGGGCGCCGAGCAGAAGCGGCGCATCGACCGCGCCGTGCAGCTCGCGCAGCTCCAAGCCGTCTACAACCAACCCATCGACACGCTTTCCAAGGGCTTCAAGCGCCGCGTCGGCCTCGCCCAGGCGCTGCTGCACGATCCCGAAGTGCTGGTGCTCGACGAGCCTACCGACGGCCTCGACCCCAACCAGAAGCACGACGTGCGCGAGATCATCCGCGAGATGGCGCCCGAGAAGACGATCGTCATCTCGACCCACATCCTCGAGGAGGTGGACGCGATCTGCACCCGCGCCGTCATCATCGCCGCGGGCAAGATCGTGGCCGACGGCACGCCCAAGGATCTCGAGGCGCGCTCGCGCACCCATCAGGCCGTGACGCTCAAGATGCGCACGGTGCCGGTGGCGGCGCAGCAGATGCTGGTGACGTTGCCGGGCGTCGCCTCGGTCGAGACGGTCGTGGGCGGCATCCGGGTGCTGCCCAAGCCCGGCGAGGTCATCTATTCGACCGTCGAAGGCTTCGTGCGCGACAAGGCCTGGCCGGTCGAGGACATCGTGTTCGCGCGCGGCCATCTCGAGGACGTCTTCCGCGACATCACGCGCGGCGCCGAGAGCGCGAGGAAACCGGCCCTCGCCGCGGGAGGCCGCGCATGAGCCCGCGCAATCTCTCCGCCGTCTTCAAGCGCGAGTTCGTCGCCTATTTCACGACCCCCGTCGCCTATGTCTTCCTGATCGTGTTCCTGGCGCTGGCGGGCGCCCTCACCTTTTACATCGGCAATTTCTTCGACCGCAATCAGGCCGATCTCGAATCCTTCTTCACCTTCCATCCCTGGCTCTACCTCTTCCTCATCCCGGCGATCTCGATGCGGCTCTGGGCCGAGGAGCGGAAATCCGGCACCGTCGAGCTGCTGCTGACACTGCCGGTGACGCTCTGGGACGCGGTGCTCGGCAAGTTCCTGGCCGCCTGGCTCTTCGCCGGCGTGGCGCTCGTCCTCACCTTTCCGATCTGGCTCACGGTCAACTATCTGGGCGAGCCCGACAACGGCGCCATCCTCGCCGGCTATATCGGCAGTTTCCTGATGGCCGGCGCCTATCTCGCCATCGGCTCCTGCCTCTCCGCCGCGACCAAGAACCAGGTGATCGCCTTCGTGCTGGCAGCGGCGCTCTGCTTCCTGTTCACGCTCGGCGGCACCAATCTCGTCTTGGGCTTCGCCGCCAGCGTGCTGCCGCAGAGCCTCGTCGAGCTCGTCGCCTCGTTCAGCTTCCTGAACCACTTCGACCAGATCAAGAAGGGCGTGATCGACTTGCGCGATCTCATCTTCTTCCTCTCGGTCATGGGCGTGTTCCTCTACGCGAACACGCTCGTGCTCGAGCTCAAGAAGGGGCAATAGGCGATGCTCCGCTACCTGAAATCCCGCCGCGGCGTCATCGCCGCCACGCTCGTTGTCTCATTCGTATTCCTGGCCGCGGTGAACGCGCTTTCGAACGTGGGCGTCAAGGGTGTCGCGCTCGACCTCACGCAGGACAAGACCTTCACGCTCTCGGAAGGCACCTTCAAGACTCTGCGCGAGATGCAGGAGCCGGTGACGCTCCGCTTCTTCTACTCGGCCAAGCTCGGCGAGACGGTGCCGACCTACGGCGCCTATGCCACGCGCGTGCGTGCGCTGTTGGAGCGCTATGCCGCGCTCTCGCGCGGCAAGATTCGGCTCGAAATCCTCAACCCGGCGCCATTCTCGGAGGACGAGGACCGCGCCGTCGCCTTCGGCGTGCAGGCCATTCCGCTCGACCAGAGCGGCGAGCAGGTATTCTTCGGCCTCGTCGGCACCAACACCGTGGACGAAAGCGACAAGATCGCGTTCTTCCATCCGAGCCGCGAATCCTTCATCGAATACGACCTGACGCGCCTCGTGCGCAATCTCTCGAATCCGAAGAAGAAGGTCGTCGGCATCATCACCAGCCTGCCGTTCCAGGGCCAGTTCACCCCCGGCGGCATGCAGCCGCCCTGGCCGATCTACACCGAGATGAGCGGCGTGTTCGAAACCAAGATGATCTCGGACGTCGACAAGATTCCCGACGACGTCGACGTGCTGCTGATCGCGCACCCGGCCGGCCTCGACGACAAGATGATGTTCGCGATCGACCAATACGTCTTGAAGGGCGGCAAGGCCGTCGTCCTCGTCGACCCGCTGCCCGAATCGGCCCCGCGCCGGCGCACCATGTTCGGCGGCGGCATGGTCGGCCCCGGCTCGGACCTGCCGAGGCTGTTCAAGGCCTGGGGCATCGAGTTGAAGCCCGAGCGGGTCGCGACCGACGCCGACCGCGCCCTCCGCGTCAACGCCACCGACCAGGGCGGCCGCCCCGTCGCCGCGCGCTACGTCGCCTGGCTCGATCTCCGCGCCACCAGCGGCACCGGCAACAACATCAACCGCAGCGATCCCGTCACCACCGGCCTGAACCAGCTGATCATGGCTTCGAGCGGCATCATCCTCAAAGCCAAGGACGGCGCCACCAAGGTGACGCCGCTCGTCTTCACCACCGCCACCGCCTCCGACACCGAGGCCAGCAAGCTGCGCATGCAGCCGGACGTGATCGGCCTCGCGCGCGAATATCAGCCGGGGAAGGAGGTGCTGAATCTCGCCGTGCGCATCAACGGCAAGGTCAAGTCCGCCTTCCCCGAGGGCGCGCCCAAGGCCAAGGAAGAAAAGAAAGACGAGCCGAAGAAGGAAGAGGCCAAGAAAGAAGAGCCGAAGAAAGAGGAGGCCAAGAAGGAAGAGCCGCCCAAGCCCGCCGAGAAGAAGGACGAGGCGAAGAAGGAGGAGCCGAAGAAGGAAGAGCCGCTCAAGGAATCGAAGGGCGACATCGACGTCATCGTCGTCGCCGACGTCGATTTCCTGCAGGACCAGTTCTGGGCGCGCGAGCAGAACTTCTTCGGCGAGACGATCCGCATTCCCTACACCGGCAACGCCGACTTCCTGATGTTCGCGCTCGACCAGATGTCGGGCGACAACGCGTTGAAGGGCCTGCGCGGCAAGGGCATCGCGGCCCGGCCGTTCACGCGCATCGAGCAGATCCAGGCCGATGCCGACAAGCGCCTGCGCGCGCAGCGCGCCGATCTCGAGAAGCGCTACAAGGAGATCCAGGAGAAGCTCAAGGACGTCCGCACCAAGGGCAAGGACGGCAAGATCGAGCTCACCTCCGACCAGCAGGCGGCCGTCGTCGACTTCACGCGCGAGCTGCTGCGCATCCGCCGCGAGCAGCGCGCCGTGCAATTCGAGGCGCGGAAAGGATACGAGACGCTCGATCAGCGCATGAAGCTCGCCAACATCGGCTTCATCCCGGCGCTCGTCGGCGTGGTCGCCATCGTCATGGGCGTGGTGCGTTACCGGCGCCGGCGGCGCCGCTACGAGACCACGTGAGGCCGGGAGAAACGCGATGACCAGCAAAATGCTCTACGCGCTCTCGGGCGTCACCGCGATCCTGATCGGCGCCACGATCTATCTGACCCCGGCGCCCACGACCGAGCAGGTCAAGCCCGGCGCGCGCCTCTTCCCCGATCTCGATACCAAGGCGATCAACAGCGCCGCGAGCTTCTCCGTCACCGCCAAGGGCAAGAGCTTCACCGTCCACCTGAAGGACGGCGCCTGGGTCGTGAAGGAGATGGCGGACTACCCCGCCGACACCGCGCTTATAAGGAAGGCGCTGTTCGCGCTGACCGAGCTTCGGCCCTACGAGGCCAAGACCAAGGATCCGGCGCGCCTCGCCAAGCTCGAGCTCGAGGACCCCAAGGGCAAGGACGCGCAATCGAAGCAGCTCACGGTCAAGGACAAGGACGGCAAGGTGCTGGCCGACGTGATCATCGGCAAGGCCAACACGACCAACGTCATCCTCGGCAAGGAGATGGTCTATGTCCGCAAGGCCGGCAGCGACCAGGCCTGGCTCGCCGAGGGCGATCCCTCGCTGAAGCCCGAGGCGCTCGATTGGATCCAGCGGAGCGTCATCGACGTCGACGTCGAGCGCGTCAAGGACGTGGAGACGAAGAGCTTGAAGGGCGAGCTCGTGCTCCACATCGCCAAGGAAAAGGTCGACGACAAGGAATACAAGATCAAGAACCTGCCCGCGGGCCGCAAGCCCAAGGAGGCGCGCACGATCAGCTACGTCGCCGAATCGCTCGACAACGTGAACCTCGACGACGTGAAGAAGGCCGGCGACGTCGATTTCGAGAAGAGCGGCATTGGCGTCGGCACCTGGCGCAGCTTCGACGGGCTCGTGATCAAGGTCCGCATGGCCGAGGTCGAGAAGAAATTCTGGGTGGCACTCACCGCCGAGGTCGACGAGGCGGCGCTTCTGAAGGAGAAGCCGAAAGCCGATTCGAAGCTCAAAGACGCCGACGCGGTCCGGAAGGAAGCGGCCGAGATCAACAGCCGCGTGCGCGCCTGGGCCTATCACCTGCCCACGACCAGCTCGCGCTTCATGACCTACAAGATCGACGACGTCTCCGAGCCGGAGAAGAAGGACGAGAAGAAGGAAGACGGCGAGAAGAAGAGCGAGGAACCCAAGCCCGGTCCCACCCCCGCCGCCAAGCCCGACGAGAAAAAGGAATCCCCGGCGCCGCCGGCCACGACGCAGAAGAAGACCACCCCGCCGGCGCGGCGCGGCCCGCATTGATTCCCCCTCTCCCCGGGGAGAAGGGGCTGGGGATGAGGGGGCGACGAGTCTTCGCGATAGAGCGTGATGCCGCGGGCGAGGTGCTTGCGCCGAAACTCGCTTTGGACGCGGCGAGGCGGGCACGCGTCCACGAATACTGTGCAGAAATCCGTCGCCTCCTCACCTCCGCCCCTCTCCCCAGGGAGAGGGGGTATTAGAGCCGCGGCGATTTCACGCCCGCCTGCTGGCACACATAGTCGAGCATCGCCGAGAAATCCTTCTCGGCGAAATCGGCGGTGCGCATTGCCTGCCCGAGCATCTCGCGCGCGGCGACGCCCACGAACATGGGCACGCCCGCCTTGCGCGCCGCCTCGGTGATGAGCGACGCGTCCTTATGCGCGAGCGCGATGCGGAAGCCCGGCGTCGTGTCGCCCTTCAGCACCTTGTTGGGCCAGTTGACCTTGTTCTGCCCGTTCACGGCGGTGGTGCCGTAGATCACGTCGAGCGTTGTCTTCAAGTCGAGCTTCAAGGCGGTGGCGAGCGCAAGCGCCTCGGCGTTGAGCACGCAGTGGAAGATGGCGAGGTAGTTGTTGACGAGCTTGGTGCGCGTGCCGGCGCCGGCGGGGCCGCAATGGTAGATCGTGTCGCCCATCGCCTCCAACAGCGGGCGCACGCGCGCCACGTCGTCCTTGGTGCCGCCGACCATGAACAGGGACTTCCCCTGCTCGGCATGGGCGACGAGGCGCCCGACCGGCGCGTCGACGAAGCCCACGCCCTTCTTGGCCGCGGCGGCGGCGAGTTTGTCGGTGGTGCCGGGGTCGACGGTGCTCATGTCCATCAGAACCTGGCCCTGCTTGGCATTGTCGAGGATGCCGCCCGGCGCCAGCACCGCCGCTTCCACATCCGGCGAGTCGGGCAGCATCGTGACCACGACCTCCGAGGCTTGTGTCACGCCGGCGACGCCGTTGCCCGCTGCGGCGCCGAGCTTCGTCAGCGCCTCGACCGGCTCGCGGCGAAGATCGTGGACCACGAGCGCGAAACCCTTCCGGGCGAGGTTGCTCGCCATCGGCCGTCCCATGGCGCCGAGCCCGATGAAACCGATCTTGCCCATCCCGTCCCTCGCGCTTTGTTCGCTGCCGCCGCACCATAGCCACGCCGGCGCGGCCACGCCACGGCCTCCGCGGCCGTATGAAGAGCATTGGGAGATTGGGGACGTCGCGTGTTGCGGAAAACGCTGCCTGCCCTCGCGCTCGCGCTCGGCATGGGCGCCGCCGTATCTGCCGCTGTCGCCGAAGAGATTCGCATCGACAATCCCGTCGTCGACGGCGTGCCCGTCGATTGGTGCCGCGCCTGGGGCCAGGGCTGCGGCTGGCAGGGCGCCCACGCGTTCTGCCGCGACCGCGGCTATGAGCGCGCGCTCAGCTACGAGGTGTTCCAGCCCGGCCGCACCTATTTGATGAGCGGCGATTCGTTCTGCACCGGCCCCACCTGCACCGCGTTCCAATCGGTCACGTGCAAGATGGCGGCGGGCCAGGCCGCGACGGCACCGCCGCCGATGCCGCCCGCGACGGCGCCCGACGCCGGTCGGCCGGCGCGCGTGCGCTTCGATCACCCGCGCAACGAGGGCGTGCCCGCCGATTGGTGCAGCATCCGCGGCGCCGATTGCGGCTGGGGCGGCGCCAACAAGTTCTGCGAGTTCCGCGGCTTCGACCGCGCGGTCGACTGGTCGTCCTACAAGCCCGGCGCGACGCGCGTGGCCGGCGACACCGCCAACTGCACCGGCGCGGGCTGCACCGGCCTCCGTCACGTCGTCTGCGAGCGCCAAGCCACGATCGAGCCGCCGCCGGGTCCGCCGAGCGGCCCGCCGGATTACAGCCCGCCAGCGCCGCCCACCTACCCGCCACCCTACGGCCCGCCCGGTTCGTTCAGCGACCAATAGCTAGAAATTTCGCTCCCCACTTGAGGGGGAGCTGTCCAGCGCGATCTTGCGCGCCGGACTGAGGGGGCGCTCCCGCAGACCCGTCGCCGGAAAGGAGAGCCCCACCCGTCGGCCCATCCCGCGCTGCGCGCGGGCCGCGCCGCCGACCGCCCCTCAAGGGGGCGGTGAAGAAGGAGTCGGAAGCGAATCGAGAGGCTTCTGCGCGCTATGCCGCGCGCGCGAGCGTAGGCTTGTCCCAGCCGAGCACGGCGAGCAGCGCCGCGCTCAACGCGGTGACGTCGCCGCCGGGGACGATGGTGACGCCGGGCATGCGCGGAATTCCGCATTCGCGCGAGGCGATCACCGGAATGCCGGCGGCGCGGGCGCGCAGCAGCGCGCGCGGATTGTGCTCGACGAGCGCCGGCAGCACCACGGCGCTGGCGCCGGCGAAAAGATCCGGACCCGGGCGGCGGCGCTCGATCTCGATGCCGCGCCAGAATTCGGCGCCCTCGTGATCCGCGCCGGCGACGACCAGCGTCACGTCGAGACCCCTGAGCGCGGCACGCAGCTCGAAGGCGCCTTTGCGGCCGAGCGCGCTGGCGGGAAACACGATCCGCGCCTTCGCGGCCGCGGCCTTCGCGGCTTTACCCGCCGACAGCGACTTGGCGGCCGGCGGCGCGATCCAGTCGAGCTGCACCGCCTTCGGCGGGAACAGCGCGGCGATCTCTGCATGCGCGGTCACGATCTTGCGCGCGCGCTCGAGCGCCGCGGCCTCGGCCGCAACCAGCGCCGGATCGGCACGAAAATCGCCGAGGGTCTTGCTCTCGGGATGGCGCTGGGCCGCGCGGTCGAGCCGCTGCTGCAGCACGCCCATCGGCAGCGCCGTCATCAGCACGTCGAAGGTGCGGCCCTTCAGATCGCCGGCGCACCAGAGATGCGGCAGGAGGCTCTGCGCGACGACGACGTGCGTGGCCTCGGGCGCGAGCCGGCGCGCATAGCCCCGCGCCAAGCGTGTGGCCGCCGACAGCAGCGCCTGCTGGCGCGCCGCACCCTGATCGGCGAGGCGACGGCTGCGCCAGGCGCGCAGCGAGGTCGCGAGCGTGCTGGTGCGGATCCTGGCGAAGCCCGCGGTCGTCCAGGCGTAGTTGGGCTTCCCGAAGCGCGCGCCGTCGAGCGGGACGAACAGCGTGTCGCCGGCGCGGCGGATGGATTTGACGTAGCCGTCGAACTCGGGAACGAACGCATCGAGCAGGAACGCCGTCTCGCCGACGGCATCAGCCGCGCGGCCCGCGGCCGGCGCCACATGGCGGAAACACTGGATCACGTTGCAGGAAAGGCAATTGTTCGGTCCCTTGCCAGCCTGCCCCAACCCCGCCGGCGGCAAAGACTTCTGCGCCGCGGCTGTGGACCCGACCGCGCGGAAGCGCAGGATG
The DNA here is from genome assembly GCA_036555425.1 of Alphaproteobacteria bacterium. Lineage (GTDB taxonomy): Bacteria > Pseudomonadota > Alphaproteobacteria > Bin65 > Bin65 > SBBV01. The sequence continues at coordinate 10,357 of DATBLL010000221.1, forward strand.
AGACGCTCGGCATCCATGTCGGCCTCGATGCGGAACGCCGTCGGCGCGCGGAAGCGGAGATCGACGTAGTTCCAGAAAACGGTGGCGTCGCGGCCGACTTCGGCCAGCGAGCCGGGGATCACCTGCGAGTGGGCGTGGCGCTCGACGATCTCGAAACCGGCCTTGAGCGCGGCGTCATAGAGCGCGTTGGAAAGCTGGCAGAGCCCGCCGCCGACGCTTGGGATCACGCAGCCCTCGCGCAGCTCGCGGCCGGCGACGAAGCCGCGCAGGCGCGTCGGCCGGCCGACATGGCCCCAAAAGCTGAAGGTGCGCCCGGCCGGGACCTCGACGCCGTCGATGCGGCGGAGTGCCAGGCGGAGATTGTGGATCTTGCCGACGAGCAGCGGTCGCTCGGCGTCGCTTGCCTCGGTCCAGAGCTTGGTGCGCGATTCGGCGACGACCGGCGCCGCGGCGAGCGCGAATCCCTCAGTGAAGCGAACGGCGTCGCCGTCGAAGAGGTCGCGGCGCAGGCGGTCGAGGCGGAACAGTCCGGCCTTGACCCGGAACGCCATGGCGTCGAGCCGTGTCGGCAAAGCCTTGATGCGTGCCGTTCCTTGCATGCGACGCCCCAGAACCTCGGATCGTTTGTGGGCGCCAAAATGGCTTTTTCCGCCCGGAATCGCAGTGACGAGGCGCACCGGAATTCTGTGATCTAGATCACCCCCCGGGATGCAGGGCGCGCGCTTTCGGCCGGCCGGCGGGGCCGCTACAAGCTGGGCCATGGGCCCTACCCGCCGCAGCCGGCTGATCCCCTTCGTCGTCGCCTGCGCTCTCTTTATGGAAAACCTCGATTCGACGGTGCTGGCGACCGCGCTGCCCGAAATCGCGCGCTCGCTCGGCGAAAGCCCGCTGCACCTCAACCTGGCGATCACCTCGTACCTCCTGAGCCTCGCTATCTTCATTCCGGTGAGCGGTTGGATCGCCGACCGCTTCGGCGCCCGGCGCATCTTCTGCTCGGCCATCGTCGTGTTCACGCTGGGCTCGATCTCCTGCGGCTTCGCGGAATCGTTCTGGGGCCTCGTGCTCTCGCGCGTGATCCAGGGCCTCGGCGGTGCGATGATGGTGCCGGTCGGGCGCCTCGTACTGCTGCGCGGCGTTGCCAAATCCGAGCTCGTCGGCGCGCTCGCCCTCGTCACCATTCCGGCGCTCGTCGGCCCGATCGTGGGGCCGCCGCTCGGCGGGTTCATCACGACCTATCTCTCCTGGCGCTGGATCTTCTGGATCAATATCCCGATCGGCGTCGCCGGCATCGCGCTCGCCCTGATCCTGATCGAGCGGGTGCGCGAGGAGCACGTGCCGCCCTTCGACTGGCGCGGCTTCGCGCTGGCCGGCACCGGGCTCGCCGGCGTGATGATGGGGTTCGAGACGATCGGCCGCGGCCTCCTGCCGACGCCGGCCGTGGCGGTACTCCTCGCCGCGGGCACGCTCGCGCTCTGGTTCTACGTCTTTCATGCGCGGCGGCGCGCCCATCCGGTCCTCGATCTCTCGCTGCTCCGCGTCGAGACCTTCCGCGCCGCGGTGCTCGGCGGATTTCTGTTCCGCATCGGCGTCGGCGCGATCCCGTTCCTGCTGCCGCTGCTGCTGCAATTGGGGTTCGGCATGAACCCGCTGCAATCGGGCCTGCTCACCTTCGCCGCCGCGGTCGGCGCCCTCACCATGAAGGTCACCGCGCGGCGCATCCTCCGCCGCTTCGGCTTCCGCAGCGTGCTGATCGTGAACGCGCTCATCAGCGCCGTCTCGATCGGCGCCTGCGCGCTGTTCGAGACGGCGACGCCGGGG
>DATBLL010000283.1:0-7558 GCA_036555425.1 Alphaproteobacteria bacterium
CAAGGCGCGCAGCGCCGGCGCGCCGCAGCTTCGTTGAGCGAGGTCGCGATCTTCGGTCCTCCGCTTCCGCCGATCTCGTTTCGCCCGCGCCGCGCGGCCGTGGTGATCGGCGCGCTGGCGGCGCTGGCGCTGTTGTTCGGCCTGCACGTCTATCACTGGCACGCGCCCTATCGGCTCGAGGGCATCGTCGGCGAACTGCCCTTGCTCGCAAGCGCGCTGGTCGCGGGCGGTATCGCCGGCTTGGCATTGCCGCGGTTCTGGCCCCGTCTTGCCCGCGCCCGCACGGCGACAGGGGCGCTCGCGGCTCTCGTCGCCTTTGTCGCGCTGCAAGCCGCCGATCCCTTCGTGGCGCGCCGCGACTGGCGCTATGCGCCGGAGGACTGCGATTTCGCGGTGGCGTTTCCGCGCCGGCCCGAGATCGTGGCGGGCGAGGCGCGGCTTGCCGGCATGCGCATGAAGACGGTGACCCGCGCGCTCCTGACCGATGTCGGCGCGGCGACGACGTTGAGCGCCGAGTGCCTCGATTTCGAGCGCGCGATCGCGGACGCCGACAAGGACGCCGTGCTCGCCGCGATCGAGGCGCAGCTCAAGGCCGCGGCCGCGCGCTTGCGGCTCAAGCTCGAGCGCGTCGCGCGCGAGGGTGACACGGTGGTGCTCGCGGGCTTCTCCGACGAGGGCCGCAACGCCGCGAACGAGCCGCTGCTGCGCCACGCCGAGGCGCGCGCGATGCTCGGACAGAAGTCGCTGCTGGTGCTGTGGGCATGGAAGATCGGGCGCGCGGGGGAGAGCATGCCGTTCGGCGGGGAATTTTTTGCCGGCGTGCGGCGCGCACGCACTCTGCACTGAGCGGAAGAACGAAACGGCGGCCTGCTGGGAGGAGACAGGCCGCCGTCCGTCTCGGCGAAAGCGCCCAAGCGTCCAGGGGAGGGGTCGTCGGGGTCGGGGCGGGGAGTGGCCGCTTGAATTGCTTCCGCGAAACTCGGGTGGGGTGCATCAACGAAGCGGACCTTGCCACGCCGGCACGGGCCGCACAGTGACGGCGCTCACACAGCGCTAGAAGAAGATCACTTCGCCGCCATCGAGCGTGCCGCCATGCGCTTCCGGCGCGGCGCGGAGAGTCTTCGCCGGCTTGAGCTTGCCGCTGTCGAGCTTGCCGGCGGCGGCCGAGGCGTGGCGGTCCTGGGCGAAGCTCGCGTCCGGCGCCGCGAATGCGATGCCGAGGGCGGCGGCGAGTGCGATCAGCGAGGTTCTCATGGTCCCTATCCTGACGAAACCGTTGGCGGGTCCTGTCAGGCTATGGATTAGGCCGGATCGCGCCAGCGCGCTGTGATCCTTGTCACACCCCGACAACGAAGGCGCCGCGGACGATTCCGTCCGCGGCGCCCAATTCATTGCGGCCCGGCGCGGTTACTTCGGCACCGCGGGCGACACACCCTTGGCCGGGCAGCGCTTCACGCCGCGCAGCAGCACGGGCTTGCGGCACTGGAACTTCGCGAGCTTCACCTTCTTGTGCTTCACGACCTTGACCTTCTTCGCCAGCGTCTCGTTGGTCTGGTCGCCGCTCGAGGTGGCGGCGAAGCTGGGCGCGGCGATCGCGAGGCCGATCGCGGCGGCGAGGGCGAAAACAGTGGTTTTCATAACGGCGTTCCTTCGGTTGGGGTTGAAACGCAGGAGGCGCGCTCGCGCACGCCTCGCACGTCGTCACCCCGCCACTCTGCCAGAGCTAGGTATCGTTCGCAGTGACGCCCGACACTGCCGCTCGGCCAAGCGGCCGAGCTTACGGCCGAACGACGGCACGTGCCGTCGTTCGGCGCGAAGCATGCCGATGGCCATGCGCCCGACGCTGTCGCTCGGCCAAGCGGCCGAGCTTACGGCCGAACGACGGCAAGCGCCGTCGTTCAGCCCGAAGCATGCCGATGGGCATCGCGCACATCGGTGCGCGGATATTGGGTGTGCGAAGCGTCTACCAGCGGCGATAACGGCGCCAGCCCGGATGCATGTAGCCCGTGTTGGCGCGATAGCCCCAGCCCGGGCGATAGAAGGGCCGCGGCCCGTAGTAGATCGAGGCGCGCCACGTCGGCGGGGCAGCGGGCGCGTAATACGGCACCGGTCCGTAATAGGGCGCCGCCGGCGCGTAACTCGGCGGGGGCGTGTAAGTCGGCGGGGGCGTGTAAGTCGGCGGCGGCAGGGCTGCGGCGTATTCCTCGCTCGACGGCGGCGGCCCCGCGGCAACCGGCGTGCGCGTCTCGGCGGGCGGCGCGCCGTTGGGTTGCGGACCGTCTTCGTCGTCGTCGATGTCGCGCGCCGACGCGCGCGGGGCGGCGCGCGCGATTTCGGTCTTGCCGCGCAGCACGGAGGGCGGGCTCTCTCCCGGGCTGGGCGTATTGCGGGTGGCGACGACGGCCGATGTCTCGGGCGGCCGCGTCATTTTCGGCGCTTCGGCCTTGGCCTTGGCGGGTTCGGGCTTCGGCGGATCGGGCAGCCTGGCGCGTGCCGCTTCGACCTTGGGCTTGGCCGGCGCGGGCTTCGCTTTTTCCTTGTGCGCGGCGGTTTCGGCCGGCGGCTTGGCGGGCTTCGGCTTGGCCTCCGTATGTGCAACCTGCGGCGCCGGCTTCGGCGGATTGGCGGCGGCGAGCTTGCGCTCGGCGCGGCCCTTCTCCTCGGCCGTGATCCGCCAGCGCTTCTCCAGGAGCTGGCGGAACAGCTTGGCCTCGAGATGGCCCTTCGCCTCGGCGCGCTTGTACCAATAGAAGGCTTCGGTGCGGTTCGCCTTGACGCCCTGGCCGAACTGATACTGGCGCCCCACCAGATACTGCGCGCGCGCGTCGCCCTTCTCGGCGAGTGGCCGGAGCAGTTTCAGCGATGTCGCGAAATCATTTCTTTGGTAGGCGGCCAAGCCGTCTTCATAGCGTTCGGCGGCGGCCGGAGAACCGGCGACGGGTGCTGCGGCAGCCAAGCCTGCTGCGGCAAGCGCAATCCCCAAGAAGCGGGCTGCGGGCCCTCTCATTCCCTTACCCCATGCCGGGCCCCTATACCCGGCTCGGGCCACGCTATTCCGGCCTTGCTGAACCCGCCATGAATGGCATCGGCAGAATGCCGAGAACGCGCGCCCTCCGATTTGATTTACGGCGGCAGCGCGGCCTAATGTTCCCGCGCTTTCCAGAAATCTTTGCCTAAACTTTCCGTAAACGAGGGAGGGACGAACGTGATCGACCTATACGCCGCCGGCACATCCAACGGCATGCGCGCCAAGATCATGCTGGACGAGTGCGGCGTGCCCTACAAGCTTCACCTGATCGACCTGATGAAGGGCGATCAGAAGAAGCCCGAATTCCTCGCCCGCAACCCTTGGGGGCAGATCCCCGTCATCGTCGACAGCGACGGCCCGGGCGGCAAGCCCGTGACGATGGCGCAATCCGTCGGGATTATGCTCTATCTCGCGGAGAAGACGGGCAAATTCATGCCCAAGGACGGCGCCAAGCGAGCCGCCTTCTGGCAGGCGCTGATGAACGCAACCAGCGATATGGGGCCGACGCTCGGCAGCATCTTCACGATCGCCCGCTCGAAGGACGCCCATAAGCCGTCGCAGCAGCTCTTCGAGGATCGCTGGAAGGGCTACATGAAGGCCTGGGACGACACGCTCGCCAAGCAGAAATACTGCGCCGGCGACGAGCTCACGATCGCCGACTTCGCGCTCTATGCCGTGATCGCGCGCTGCAAGCAGACCACGCCGGCCCTGGTCGAGGGCTACAAGAACATCGACCGCTGGTCCGCCGAGATCGGCGCGCGCCCCGGCGTCAAGAAGGGGATGACGTTTTGAAATTCCCCTCGCCCCGGGGCGAGGGGACAGGGGTGAGGGGGTGGACCTCGACTTCGGCCGCACCAAACGGGGTATGCGCGGGCTGGCGTAGCGATCAGTTGCGTAAGGGCAGGTATTTCCCCTCACCCCCGCCCCCTCGCCCCCGGGCGAGGGGACTTAGAGCACCAGCGCCAGGATCAGCGTGATCAGCGAGACGAGCAGGAAGGCGGCGAAGCCGGTGCCGAGCCAGACGAGCGTGCGCTTTTCCGGCGGAAGATCGCGCATGAAGGCGAGGGGAGACGCGCCCGGCGCGGGCGGGCGCGGCGGAGCGGTCGTGCCCTGGCTCGGCGCGGAGGAGGCTTCGGACGGCGCGGCGGGGCCCGCGCGCAGCGAGGGACCGCTCTCCGACGGCGCGGCCGGGCGCGGCGGCGGCGGCTTGGGCGGCGGCGGCTTGGGCGGCGCGGGAGGAGCCGTCTTGGCGGCCGCGGGCGGTTGCGAGGGCGCCGAGGGCTGCGACGGGGCCGGCGCCTCGTCGCTGCGGGCGCGGACCACGGTCTTGTCGGTTTCGCGCAGAAGCTCGGCGGCGGTGGTCTGGAATTCGCCGAGCCGGATCTGGGTGTCGTGACGGATTTCCATTTCCGTCACCTTCTCCCAATCCTGCCCCAGAAAAACCGACGTGCCGTAGCTGCTGCCGAAATCCTTCAAGCGGAAGCGCCCGCCGCCGAGCTCGACGAGCTCGGCATGCTCGCGCGAGATCGTCGCGTCGGACAAGACGATGTCGTTGGTATCCGCGCGTCCGATCCGATAGCGGGCCATTCCGTCCTGGCTCCTCCCGCTCAGCGCCGGCCGACCGTAAACGTGACCGCACCGATGACGACCGTGTCGCCGGACGCGATCGTCGTCGGCGTAAAGGGCTCGAGCGCCTCGCCGTTGACCTTCGTGCCGTAGGCCGATTTCAGGTCCTCGATCGCCAGCGCGTCACCGTGCTTGGTGAGCTTGGCGTGGCGGCGCGAGACGCTGGGATCGTTGACGACCTTGTCGGCCATGCTGGCGCTGCGGCCGAGCACCAGGCCCTTTTCCGCCTGGCCCATCGCCTTGTCGAGCTCGGCCGGCGTGAGCGTCAGCGAGACCTTCTGCTTGTTACTGTCGGTGCCCGAGAAGGTCCAATCGCCGGCGGCCGCGGGACGCTGGGTGGGCTCCTTCGCCATCGCCGGCGCCTGCGTCGCCTCGAGATTGGTGGCGCGGCGCGGTCCGGCGGGCGGCCGCGCCGGCGCGCGCGGCGTCGCCGCGCTATCGGTGCGCTTGGCGCCGGGCGACACGCCTTTCCTCTGGACCCACGCGCTGTAGGATTCGACGACGCGCACGACCTCGCGGCGGCGGAAGACGGCGAGGCCGATCGCGCCCAGGGCCACGAGCAGCGTGATGCCGCTGAACACGATCAAGAGCGGCGAGGCGCCGCCCTCGTCCGCCGAGCACGCTTCGCTCGACAGGCTGGCCCGGATTCCCTTCAATTCCGCAACCGTGCGCAGCGCCCCGATCAGATTCGAGACGTGGGGCGAGTAGAAGCCGGGTGCCACCTGGCCGCTCGCGATCTGCTCGCCGCTCTGCGTCTTGTAGAGCTTGAGCTGACTCGGCGTGGAATAGGTGTTGACGCCGACGACGCGGTTGCAGGCGTCGAACAGCGGCCCGCCCGAGTTGCCGGGATTGATCGTGGCATCGTGCTGGATCGTCGGGCGCGCATCGCCCGCGCCCTCCAATCGCGCGACGACGATGCGGCTGACCACGCCGCGGGTGATGGACGCTTCGCGGAAGACCCTGAGCTGTTGCGCCTCGTCCGGGTTTTTCAGCTGGTCGCTGGCGGCGGGATAACCGACGACGAAGATCGGCTCGCTCTTTCCCGGATAGGAGAGCGCCTCGCGGCTCGACAATTCGACCGCCGGCAGATCGAGGGTGCGCACGCGCAACACCGCGAGATCGAGCGCTTCCGAGGTCCACACGATCTCCGCCTCGACGAAATTCGGGACGTAGGTGCTGATGAGGTAGAGCTTGAACGGAATCTTGGCCTTGATGAGGCTCGACGGAACGGCGACGTGCCAGTTGGTCGCGATGTAGCCGTGGTCGATGACGAAGCCGCTCCCGTGCCCGGCGAAGATCTTCTTTCCGTCCTTTTCCGCGATGATCGCGACGCGGAGCGTGCTGCGCTCGGCGGCTTTCGGGTCGAAGGCGGCGGCGGGCGCCGCGAGGCACGTGCCCATGACGGCGCCGAGAAGCGCGCCGCAGGCCAAAGCGCGCACCGACCCGAGTGCGGAAGCGAAGACGTTCATTGAGTTGCCCCTTGTAATCGAGGAGCCGCTTCTATTGATCCGCGGCGCGATCGAGCCCCGGCTATATTCGTCCAGCGGCGGCCTTTATTGCAAGAAAAAGTGCCAATTGGGCGAATTCCTGCGCGCGGCGGCGCTCACGCCGGCTGCGGCCCCGGCCGGCCGGGCTCGACGGCGAAGCGCTTCAAGGTCGAAAGCTTGGCCTCGGGACGCGCGACGGTGTCGACGATCTGAAGATCGCTCCGCCAGAGACGCGGCGTCACCGCGCAGCGGATGTAGCCGTGCCAGCGCGCCTCGGCGAGCTTGATGTAGGGCAGCTTCGCGCCGGCATCGACGACGCTTTGCGGCACGTTGGCGGAGCTGATGGACGTGGCCACGAATTCGCTCGCCACCGTCGGCGCGCGCGGGTCGCGGTAATCCTGCTTGATGTCCGTCACCCAGAACGAGTGGATGTCGCCGCCGAGGATGACCGGATTCGGCACCTTGGCCGCGACGAGATGATCGGCGATGCGGCGCCGCGCCGCCGGATAGCCGTCCCAGCCATCGGTCCAGACGCCGAGCTCGCCGCTCTGCATCGGCTGGATCAGCGAGGCCATCAGCAATTGCTGGCCGAGCACGGTCCAGCGCCCGCGGCGCCCAGCCATGCCCTGGAACAGCCAGCGCTCCTGCGCGGCGCCGAGCATCGTGCGGCGCGGATCGGCGAGCGCCGCGCATCTCTCCGGATTGACCACCTGGCCGCCCCAGCGCGGGCCGGGGCAGGCCTGACCGCTGCGGTATTGCCGCGCGTCGAGCAGGAAGAGATCGACGAGATCGCCGAAACGGCGGCGGCGATAGATCGGCAGCGCGGGACCGGCGGGCGCCATCGCGCGCCGCAGCGGCATATGCTCGAAATAGGCGCGGTAGGCGGCGGCGCGCCGGCGGAGGAATTCCGCGCGCGGCGTGCGCTTCTCCGACTGGTCGTTGGCGTAGTCGTTCTCGACCTCGTGGTCGTCGGGGATCGCGAGCCAGGGAAAGGCCGCGTGCGCCGCCTGGAGATCGGGGTCGGTGCGATATTGGGCGTAGCGGTTGCGGTAGTCGGCGAGCGTTACGGTTTCGCCGCCGACATGCCGGCGCGCGCGGCCGGGGCGGGCCCCATATTCGTAAATGTAGTCGCCGAGATGGAGCACGAAATCGAGCTCTTCGCGCGCCATGTGGCGGTAGGCCGAGTAGTAGCCGTTTTGGAAATCCTGGCAGGAGGCGACGGCGAAGCGAAGCTGCGCGGGACTGGCCGCGGCCGCCGGCGCCGTGCGCGTGCGGCCGACGGGGCTCGACTCGCCCTTGGCCGTGAAGCGGTACCAATACCAGCGGTCGGGTGCCAGGCCCTGGGCTTCCGCGTGGACCGAATGCGCCCATTCGGGGCGCGCGATCGCCGTGCCGCGGCGGACGCTGCGGCGCATCG
>DATBLL010000286.1:0-32119 GCA_036555425.1 Alphaproteobacteria bacterium
CCGCCGCTGGAAGGACAGGACCGGCCTCTTCGTCCTCGACGGCTGGGGCTCGACCGAGCTCCTGCACATCGCGATCTCGAACACACCCCAAGACCAGCAGCCCGGCAAGAGCGGGCGGCCGGTGCCGGGATACGAGGCGCGCATCGTCGGCGAAGACGGCAAGATCGTGAAGCAGGGCGAGTCGGGCACGCTCCTCATGCGCGGCGATTCGACCGCGCGCACCTACTGGAATCAGGCCGAGCGCAGCGCCGCCACGATGCTCGAGGGCAATTGGCTCAACACCGGCGATACCTATTACCAGGACGAGAAAGGCTACTACGTCTACGCCGGGCGCGCCGACGACATGATGAAGGTCGGCGGCATCTGGACCTCGCCGATCGAGATCGAGGGCCGCCTCATCGAGCACCCGAAGGTGCTCGAAGCCGCCATCGTCGGCCGCGCCGACGCCGACGGCCTCATCAAGCCGGAGGCCTGGATCGTCTTGAAGGACAAGGGCGGCGGCGAAGGCGCCGCCGCTTCCGCGCTCGAAGCCGAGCTGCGCGAGCACTGCAAGAAGGGCCTGGCGCCCTACAAATATCCGCGCTGGTTCAAATTCGTCGCCGAGCTGCCGAAGACGGCGACGGGGAAGATCCAGCGCTTCAAGCTCAGGGCCGGCTGAACTCCGAACCGTCAGCGCGTCGGGTGCCGGTATGCATCCGGCAGCTGCTGCGGCGCGGTTTGAGCATCGCGGGTTTCCGTTTGGCCGTCGGCGGGCCTTCCCGGAGCGCCGCTGCACGCGGCCAACGCTGACACGGTCACCGCGATCAGCAAGGCGAGCGCGGCTGGCAAGGGTCGCGAGACGCTGCCTCGCGGCATCATCTCTCCGGTAGCCGCGTATCGACGGTAATGCCGCGCTCGCGAAGAAAATCGCGCATGCCGCGGATGTCTTCCTTCACATCTTGACCGGCGCGTTCCCCGGCGCGTTCGGCACCGCCGTTGCAGGCGCCAAGGCCGAGCGCCGCCGCGATCAGCGCCAAGGCCGGCGCCAAGCGCCCGATCCTCTGCCGTGTGACCATGAAATTCCCCGTTCGGTCCGAACCGCCCTCGCCCGCAATCTGCGTTGCGGCCGTACCGCAATCAAGCGGACCGGCCGCGGGCACGGGGCGATAACAGCCTCATCGGCCATTCTCGGCGTTGACTTGCGTCAAAGGCGGATCCCGTCAGCGGACCGGGAGTCGCGTATAGGTGGGCCTCGTGCGCGTGTCCCCGGATGCCGACGCATCCGTGCTCGCGCTCGAGCCGGCGCAGGGGCCGAGCGCCGCCGACGCGCACATCATTAGCGCCAGCATCACCGCAGCTCGCGTCGGCAAGCGCACCGGCTTCGTCGCCTTGCATTGCATTTCGATCGCACCGCGTTTCGAGCCTGCCCAGTCGGCGCATACGACTTCGCCGTCCGGGCAGGCGCCGCATAGCACGGGGCCGGCGCAGCCCCGAATCGCTTCGACTCAACTCGGATCACATTCGCGCGTTCAGGCGGGTGGCTTGGCCGTCATCATGCCGATCACGGCACCGGTCGCATCTTCGACGATGGCGATGCGGCCGACGCCAGGAATGTCGAAGCAAGGCTTGATGACCCCGCCGCCGGCCGCTTCGACCTTCTTCACGGCCGCATCCACATCGTCGACGTGGATGTAGGCCAGCCACTGCGAGTCGGCCTCCTCCTCGCTGTCTTCGTCGTGCATGCCGGTCGCGGCGCTGCTCATGATCCCGCAGGCCGGCTTCCCGTTGGCCTTCATCACATTGTACTTATGGCCCGAGGGCATCGGCATTTCCTCCACCGTCCAACCCAAGACCGACTGGTAGAATTTCTTGGCGGCCTCGACGTCGGAGGTCACGAGCTCGTTCCAATAGAAGGTCGCGTTCTCGGCCATGGCGCACCTCGCATCACAAATTCATTTCAATGATCTGTTAAACAAGATCGCGATGCGGCCGACAAGTCAGGCAGACGCGCCCCGCGGGCGATTTTTCGGCAAACCACCGGCGCGGCAAAGCGAGATCGCCGAATGCCTACCCGTCCTCAAGCGGTTGGTGGATTGCGCGTAGTCAGGTGCCGGGTTTCGGCGGCCAGCCGTGGGTTTCGCCGGCGGCGAAGCGCGCCCAGCCATAGAGGCCGTCATAGAGCGGCATTGCGCGCTCGAGCAGCGCGTGATCGTCGCCTTCGATGGCGCCGAGGCCGAGCGTGATCGCGAGCAGGCCCGCGCATTGCGGGGCGAGGTCGTGGCGCGCGGTGTCGGCGCCGCGGATGATCTCGGCAATACGATCGAGCGCGGGATCGCGAGTGCCGAAGATTTTCACGAACGCATCGAAGCTGCAGAGCGGCCCGTCGTGCGAGAATTCGATGCCGGGTTCGGCGATGTCGTAGGCGACGGCGCCGGTTTCGGCGGCGACGGCGGAGACCTGCTTCGGCGAGACGTAGTGGAACTTGGCGTCGGCGTCGACGAAACGACGCACGAACCAGGGGCACGCGAGCCGGTCGATGCGCGGCGCCTCGCGCGTCACCCATTGGCTCGGCCCGTCCGGGCGATAGCGCTCGAGCGCCGCCTTGGCCACGAGCGGCCCGCCCGCGGCGCGCCATGCCTCGATCCCGCCGTCGAGATAGAACGCCGCGACACCGGCCGCACGCAGCACGGCGGCCGCGGCTTCGCTCACTTGGTGGCCGTGCACGCAATAGACGACGGTCTCCCGGCCGGACGGTAGCGCGTGCGCCCATTCCACCGCAGACTTGTGATCGCGCCAGCGCGCGGTCGGGATCACGGTGTCGGCCTTGTCGTAGGCCTCGCGCCGGCGCACGTCGACGAGAACCGGCATCGCCGGCGTGCCGAAGCGGCGCAGCAGCGCATCGAGCGGTTTCGCGTACTTGGCCATGGGCGTTTTCCCCTGTCTCGGCCGCAACGGTAGCGCTGGCCGCCCGCCTTGGCACCCAACGCTTTCTCAAGCCGGATTGAGATTGCTTCAGGCCTCGGTGCGCTCTAACGGTATCGAGATGATTGACTGACGAGACCGATCAAGTGTCCGGCAAAACGGGAAATCCCGCGAAGAATCGGTGCACGAAATCGGCTGCAATGGGCATCGACATTCCGAGAAATCATGATGCGCGTCTTCGCCGCGACGCTCGCCACCGAGACCAACACCTTCTCCCCCATTCCGACCAGCCGCGCCAGCTACGAAGCGAGCGGCCTCTATCACGCGGGCGAGCATCCGGAGCAGCCGACGCTGTTCACCGCGCCGCTGTGCGTGGCGCGACAGCGGGGCCGCGAGCGCGGTTGGACGGTATTCGAAGGACTCTGCGCCTTTGCCGAGCCTGCCGGTATCACGGTGCGCCGGGACTACGAGGCGCTGCGCGACGAATTGCTGGGCGATCTCGAAGCCGCGATGCCGGTCGACATCGTGCTGCTCGGCCTGCACGGCGCCATGGTCGCCGAGGGCTACGAGGACTGCGAAGGCGATCTCCTGGAGCGCATACGGGCCAAGGCCGGGCCCAAAGCGGTGGTGGGCGCGACGCTCGACCCCCACTGCCACATGACCGAGCGCATGATGCGCAACGCCGATCTCCTGATCTGCTTCAAGGAGTATCCGCATACCGATTTCATGGAGCGCGCATACGATCTCGCCGACCTCGCCGAGGCGGCCGCGGCGGGCAGGATACGGCCGGTGAAATCGATCTTCGATTGCCGCATGATCTCGGTCTATCACACGTTGCGCGAGCCGATGCGAGGCTTCGTGGCCCGCATGCGCGCGCTCGAGGGCCAGGACGGGATCCTCTCGATTTCGCTGGCCCACGGCTTTCCCTGGGGCGACGTGCCCGACCTCGGCACGTGCGTGCTGGTCATCACCGACGAAACCGCCGGTGCGGCGAAGGGTGGGGCGCTCGCGGAGCGCCTCGGGCGCGAGCTCTATTCGCTTCGGGGGCGGACCTTCTCGCCGCATCTGTCGCTTGGCGATGCGATCGAAAAGGCGCTGGCGGTGAACGGGTGGCCGGTCGTTCTGGCCGACACCGCGGACAACCCCGGCGGCGGCGCGCCCGGCGATTCGACGTTCGTCCTCGAAGCGCTGCTGGCGCGCGCGGTCGGGCCGGCCGCGCTCGGTCCGCTCTACGATCCGATGACGGTACGGACCTGCTTCGATGCCGGGCTCGGCGCCCGCCTGCCGCTACGGGTCGGCGGCAAGACCGGTTGCGCTTCGGGCAAGCCGCTCGACCTCGATTGTGAAGTGCGCCACCTCGCGCGCAACTCGAGCCAGAGCTTCGGGACGGCGCGTGCGCCGATGGGCGACGTCGCCACCGTCCGCACCGCCGGCCGCGGATGCGAGATCGACGTTGTGTTGACGAGCGTGCGCGGCCAGGCTTTCGGCCTCGATCTCTTTGCGGCCCATGGCGTGGATCTCGCCGAAAAGCGCCTTGTCGTCGTCAAATCGAGCCAGCATTTCAACGCCGCCTTCGGCCCCATTGCCAAGGCGGTGTTCTACATCGCCGGCCCCGGCGCCATCGCGTTCGACTTCGCCGCCCTGCCCTACAAGAAGGTCCGCCGGCCGATTTGGCCGCTCAACGCCGACCCCTGGTCGAACAGATAGCGAGCGAGACTGCCCTGCCGCCGACCCCGCGATGCGGGCCGAAACGGCGCGGCCGCGCGAACCGCACCGGCCTTGCCGCGGCGGGCAAATTAGTTTAGAAACCAATTATTGGCGACACGGATTATATCGAGTCGAAACTAACAACCGGCACGGGCGAGGACGCAAACGTCATGGCCAAGCGCATCCTCTCGTTCACCCTGAACGGCAAGCGCCACGAAGGCGTGGTGCCCGACAACTTGCTGCTGCTCGATTATCTGCGCGAGCGCCTGCTGATGACCGGCACCAAGACCGGCTGCGACGGCGGCGAATGCGGCCTCTGCACCGTCCTCGTCGACGGCACGCCCACGCTCTCCTGCCTCACCCTCGCCGTCTCGGTCGAGAACAAGGCCGTCGAGACAATCGAATCGCTCGAGCACGAAGGCCGTCTCGCGGCGATCCAGGAAGGCTTCCACGTGAAGCTCGGCTCGCAATGCGGCTATTGCACGCCGGGCTACATCATGGCGGCCGAGGGCCTGCTCCGCCGCAACGCCGATCCCACCGTCGACGAGATCAAGATCGCGCTCGGCAGCAACATCTGCCGCTGCACCGGCTATGTGAAGATCATCGAGGCGGTGCAATACGCCTCCGAGAAACTGCGCAAGACGAAGGCCGCAGCCTGAAATAGGCCGTCGCTTCGCCTGGGGACCGACCATGAACGAGATGCCGAAGCCCGTCGCCCTGCCGCAATCGGTTCGCTCCGTCGGCGAATACATCCCGATGGTGGATGGGCCGGAGAAGGTCACCGGGCGCGCGAAATACACCGCCGACCTGCTCGAGGCGCCGGCGCTCGAAGCCGCGATCTTCCGCAGCCCCTACGCGCATGCCGAGATCCTCGACCTCGATCTCTCCGCGGCGCTGAAGGTTCCCGGCGTGCGCGCGATCGTCACCGGCGACGACTGCGACATGACCTACGGCGTGCTGCCGATCGCCTACACCGAATACCCGATGGCGCGCGGCCGCACGCGCTACAAGGGCGAGCCCATCGCCGCCGTCGCCGCCGACACCATCCACGCCGCCAAGGAAGCCGCCGCGAAGATCAAGCTCACGGTCAAGGAGCTGCCGGCCTATTTCACCGCCAGGGCCGCGAAGGCGCCGGGCGCGGTGCAACTGCTCGAGCAGCGGCCGGGCAACATCGAGCGCGACGTATTCTTCGATCTCGGCGAGGTCGACAAGCAGTTCGCCGCATCGGACGCGGTGATCGAGCACAATTTCCACGCCGCCGAAGTCTGCCAGGCGCAGACCGAGATGCATGCGGCGCTCGCCGACTATGACGCGCTGCGCGACCGGCTCACCGTCTGGTGCAGCACTCAGGTGCCGTTCTACGTGCACCTGATGCTCTCGCGCTGCCTCAAGATGGACAAGTCGCGCATCCGGGTGGTGAAGCCGTTCATCGGCGGCGGCTTCGGCTGCCGCACCGAGACACTGCAGCCCGAGCTCATCTGCGGCCTGCTCGCCCTCAAGGCGAAGCAGCGCGTGCGCCTCGTCGCCAACCGCGAAGAAACGTTCATCACCCATCGCGGCCGGCCCGAAAGCGACATCCGCATGAAGATGGGCATGACGAAGGACGGCCGCATCACCGCCGTCGAAATGGAGCAGGACCAGCGCGGCGGCGCCTATTCGAGCTACGGCATCGTCACCATCCTCTATGCCGGCTCGCTGATGTTCGGCATCTACGACCTGCAGCATGCGCGCTACATCGGCCGGCGCGTGCTCACCAACACCCCGCCCTGCGGCGCCTTCCGCGGGCACGGTACGGTGAACACGCGCTTCGCCTTCGAATCGATGCTCGACATGCTGGCGGAGAAGCTCGGCCTCGATCCCATGGCGGTGCGCCGGCGCAACTTTCTCAAGGCGCCGACCTTCACGCTCAACGACCTGATGGTGAATTCCTACGGCCTCTCCGAATGCGTCGACTGGGTCGAAAAGGCGAGCGGCTGGAAGGAGAAGCGCAAGAGCCTGCCCCCGCGCGCCGACGGCAGGAAGCGCGGCATCGGCTTTGCCTGCTCGCACTACATCTCCGGCGCGTCCAAGCCCGTGAACTGGACCGGCGAGCCGCATGCGACGGTCAACCTCAAGCTCGATTTCGACGGCTCGATCACGCTCCTCACCGGTGCCGCCGAGATCGGCCAGGGTTCGTCGACGATCCTCGTGCAGGTCGCGGCCGAAGTCCTCGGCCTGTCGATGGACCGCTTCCGCATCATCGCCTCCGACAGCGCGCTGACGCCGAAGGACAACGGCTCCTATTCCTCGCGCGTCACCTTCATGGTCGGCAATGCCGCGATTCAGGCGGCGCAGAATCTCAAAGCCGTGCTGGTCGCGGCGGCGGCCAAGAAGCTCGAAGCCAAGCCCGAGGACATCGAGGTGCTGGGCGAGGTCTATCGCGCCTCGTCGCAGGACAAGGGCCTCACCTTCCAGGAGGTGGTGATCGAAGCGCTCAAGGATTCGGGCACGATCACGGTCAAGGGCAACTTCAACACGATCCCGGAATCCTGGGGCGGCAAGAAGTATCGCGGCGCCGCGATCGGCGGCACGATGGGCTTTTCCTACGCGGCGCAGGCGGTGCAGGTCGCCGTCGACGAGGAGACGGGCGAGGTCGAGGTGGAGGACGTCTGGGTCGCGCACGATTGCGGCAAGGCGCTCAACCGGCTCACGGTCGAGGGCCAGATCCAAGGCTCGGTCTGGATGGGCATGGGCCAGGCGATGAGCGAGGAGACCGAGTACTATCGCGGCCTGCCGGTGATGCCGAACTTCCTCGACTACCGGATTCCGACGATCGAAGACTCGCCGCCGATCCACACCCACATCGTCGAGAGCAACGATCCTTACGGCCCCTTCGGCGCCAAGGAGGCCGGCGAAGGCTCGCTCGCGAGCTTCATCCCCGCGGTCGCCAATGCGATCCACCACGCGACCGGCCTGCGCTTCGACGATACGCCGTTCACGCCCGACAAAATCTTCGCCGCGCTCGAAAAGCGCGCGCGCAACGCCCGCAAGGGCTGATCGCCATGGACGCGCTTCACCCCTTCGACGTGATCCGCCCGCGCACGGTGGCCGAGCTGCTGGCCGCGCGGAAGGCGCATCCGTCGAGCCGCCTCATCGGCGGCGGCACCGACATCCTCGTCAACATCCGCCGCGGCATCGAGAAGCCGCCGGTGCTGATCGAGACCAACGAGGTCGCGGAGCTGCGCGGCATCGCGGCCGACGAGAAGCAGGTGGTCGTCGGTGCCTCGGTGAAGCTTGCCGCGCTGGCGCAGAGCCCGGCCGTCAAGAAACTCTATCCCGCCATCGCCGAGGCGGCCGATTCGATCGCCGGACCCACGCATCGCAACATGGGCACGGTCGGCGGCAATCTCTGCCTCGACACGCGCTGCATCTTCTACAATCAGAGCGAATGGTGGCGCGGCGCCAACGCGCATTGCCTCAAGACCGAGCTGGGGCAGGTGTGCCACGTGGCGCCGAAGAGCAAGGGCGTGTGCTTCGCCACCTTCTCGGGCGATCTCGCACCGGCGTTCTTGCTCTATGGCGGCGAGATCGATCTCGCCGGGCCCGACGGCACGCGCACCGTGGCGCTCAGGGATTTCTACATCGGCCATTCGAAGCAGGACGGCTCGACCGGCGACGGCCGCACCTACATGGCGATCAAGCCCGGCGAAATCGTGCTCCGGGTGCGAGCCAAGAACGTCCCCGGCCTTGTCTCGGCCTACGACAAGATCCGCATCCGCAAATCGATCGAATACCCGGTGGCCGGCGTCGCCGCTGCGTTGAAGCGCGCAAGCGGCACTCTGGCCGATCTCCGCGTCGCCTTCACCGGCACCAATCCCCGCCCCGTCCTGCTCGACGGCACGGCGGCTCTTTGCGGCAAACCGGTGACCGAGGCAATGCTGGCGGCGCTCGACGATCTCTGCCGCGACCAGCTCATGTCGATGAAGACCACCTTCACCCCCGGCACCTACCGCCGCCGCGTCGCGACGGTGATGGCGAAGCGGCTGGTGAAGCGGCTTTGGGAATCGGCCACCTGAGACCGCACGCGACAGACGAAACACGTCATCCTGAGCGCGGCGAAGGATCTCGTGCGAGCCGAGAAAGGTTGCGCCAACGACGTACCGTCCATCCGCGGCTTTGCCTGTGTCGGCAAGATGCTTCGCTGCGCTCAGGATGACGGTTGGGGTTGCAGCTTCCGAGCCGTCTCCCTGCGTGCGATCCAGAGTGTGCCCGCGAAAATCAGCGCGGCGCCGACCCAGACCCAGTCGCTCGGGTGGTCGTCGAAGATGAGATAGCCGCACACAGCGCCGAGCGGCAGGCGGAGGAAATCGAAGGGCGCCACGAAGCTCGCATCGGCGCGCTTCAAGGCGTTGGACTGGAAGAAATGCGCGGCGGTGCCGGTCGCGCCGATGGCGAGAATGAGAGGAAAATCGGCCCATCGCGGCGGCGTGAAGTCGGCCAAAACCGGCGCCGCCGCCAAGAGCGCCACCAGGAGGTTCATGTAGAAGACGATGCGGCCCGGCGGCTCGCTGCGCGCCAGCATCTTCACGACGATGCCCGCCGCCGCGTAGAGCGAGGCCGAGGCCAGCGCCGTCAGCGCCGCCCAGCTCACCGACGCAATGCCGGGCCGCACGATGATGAGCGCGCCCACGAAGCCGATGCCGACCGCCGTCCACCGCCGCGCGCCGACTTTTTCGCCGAGCACCAGCGCCGCCAGGGCCGTCATGAAGATCGGCAGGGTCGTGCTCAGCGAGATCGCCTCGGCCATCGGGATCTTGGTGAGCGCGTAGAAGTAGGACGCGATCGCGAGATATGTGAAGAGCGCCCGCAGCGCGAACAGCGGCAGCCGCTTCGTCGCCAGCGTGCGCCGCGCCCGCGCCCAGCCGCCGCCGAGCACCAGCGGCAGCAGCAGGAGCAGCCCGAAGAAGGCGCGATAGAAGGCGATGTCGCCGGCCGGCAGGCGGTTCGCGAGCGCGCGGATGCAAACCGCCATCGCCACGAACATGGCGATGGCGCCGACGGCGTGGGCCGTCGCCGCCCAGGGCAGGCGCGCGGCGCCGGGCACCGCGGCCGCGGCGGAATTTCCATTCGCGCTCATTTCATTCCGCGGCGCGCGGAACGGCGGCGGGCTTGGCGCGCGCGGCGCGCCGCGCCAGCAGCATCACGCTCATGAAGATCATGGCCGCGCCGGCGCCGAAGATGAGCGGCGGCACCTGGTCGAACAGCAGCCAGGCGGCGAAGGCGATGAGGGGCACGCGCGTGAACTCGAACGGGCTGATGTAGCTCACATCGCCGTGCACGAGCGCGCGCGACAGGCAGTATTGCGCCGCCGCGCCGGCGACGCCGATCAGCGCGACCACGCCGAGATCGGCCCAGGTCGGGCGCACGCCCCAGCCGAGCACGACGACGAGGCCGCACAAAGCCACGAAGAAATTGGTGCCGTAGACGATCGAGGCCCCGCTTTCGACCTTCACCAGTTGCTTGTTGAGGATGGCGGAGAGCGCGAACAAGACCGCCGAGCCGAGCGCCAGCAGCGCTTCGATCGGAACGCTCTTGTAGCCGGGCCGGATGATGACGACGACGCCGGCGAAGCCGAGCAGGATGAGCAGCCAGCGGTCCGCGCCCACTCTTTCCCTGAGCAGAAAGATCGCCATGAACGCCGAGAAGATGGGCCCGGTCGCGTTGAGCACGGTGGCATCGGCGAGCGGCATGTACATCAGCGCGTGATAGTACATCGCCTGGGCGGTGAAGATGACGAAGCCGCGCAGCAGATAGGCAGCGAAGAGGTCCTTCTTCGGCAGCAGCGCGGCGAAGCTCCGCCCCTTCTGCCAGAGCATGGGACCGGCGCCGACCAGCAGGGCGGCGAGCGCGCGATAGAAGGACAGGTCCCACGAAGGCACCCGGCCTTCGAGGTAGCGCACGACCACGGCCATGCTCGTCCAGCCGAGTGCTGCGCCCAGAACCCACATGGTCGCAAGCGGGATCGAGCCGCTCGCGGCTGCGCGCGGGGGGCTCATCCGCAATTACGCCGGCGGCGCCGCATGAGGGTGAACGTCTTCGGCCATGTCCCGCCGCACCCTAGCGCCCGGCGGGGCGGCCGCGCCACGACATCGCGTTCATGCCCCGCCCGCGCTGTGCTCATTCAGGCCGGGCGCGCGACGAAGCCGCGCTTCAGCGCCGCGCGGATGCGCTTGCCCAGGGCGAGATCCCAGCAATTGACGATGGCGAGGCGGAAGCCGCCGGGCGGCATGGCGTGGGCGCTCGGCGGCTTGCCCTCGTCGAAGGTAATCTGGATCGAGGAGACGCCGGGGCGCGCGCGCAGCCGGTCGACGAGCGCCGGGTCGATGGCCCAGCGCATTCCATGCGGGCCGAACAGCACGACGCTGTAGGCGATGCGGCGGCCGTTGTCGCGCCAGCGCCAGCGCCCGCGATGGTAGAGATCGACAGTGGCGTCGAGCCAGCCGGCGCCGTTCAGGTCGGGCCATTGATCGGCCATGCGCAGATGGCTTTCGATGATGCGCCCGCCGATCGTCTCGAAGTTCACGATGCCCGAGAAGCCGTCGAGATTGGCCGCGATCCAGCGCGCGAGGTAACGCTCGAGCGCCGGGCGCGGCGCCGCGTGGACGACCCAGTAGTCGAACATGCCCTCGCCCATCGGCACGCCGGTCGAGTGGCGCCACCAGACCGGCTTGCCGCGCGCCAGCGCCACATCGGTGCTGACGTGAGTCCCGGTCAGGAGCTGCATCCACATATGCCCGGGCTGGATGCTCAGGACGTATTCGCGCGGCGAGCGGATCACGCGCCCGCCCGTGCCCATGCCGCGCATGTTGAAGATGGGCTTCGAGAACACCGGGAAGCGGCGCGGCATCACGCCGTGCGGGCCGTGCGGCAGGTTCTGGCTCGCGGCGATGGTGAGCTTGTTGTGGATCCAGCGCAGCTCCGGATAGAGCGCCCAGGCGCTCGCCTCGTCGATGGGAATGCCGAGATCGCGCGGGCACGCGACCGGTTGGAAATACTGCCAGCGCCAGGGATCGACACCGAGGAAGGGCATTGCGGGCCTCAGCGTGCCCCCGGCTCGGACGCGCCCTTCAGTTCGATCCGGTTCCCTTCGGGATCCGTGAGATAGATCGAGTCGCCGTAGCCCTCGGCGCCGAAGCGGCGTTTAGGCTCGTCGAACGGTATGCCGAGCGATTGCAGGCGCTGTCGAATCGCCGGCGGATCGAAGGGCTCCACGCGCAGGCAGAAATGATCGAGGTTGCGCCCCTCGCTGCCGGGCGCGCGGCCGCCTTCCTTCCCGAGCTTGCCGGCGATGTCGACGAGGTCGACGAGCGCGCTGCCGGCGCGGATGTGAACCAGGCCAAGCTCGGCCTGAACCTTCTCGACCGTGCAGCCCAGCGCATCGCGCCAGAACGCCACCATGCGCTCCATGTCGCCGACGCGGAGAACGATGTGATCGAGGCCGAGAACGCGCATCGCGAAGCGTCACCACGAAGGCACGAAGGCTGATCTAAGAGCGGCCTTTGGCCGCTCCACCAGACAATTCTTCGTGGCCTTCATGTCTTCGTGGTGATCCTTCATGCCGACGCCCGTGCGATCAATCTTTCTCCACGTGCCCGCCGAGCGCCGCGAAGCGGCGGCGGTGGAAGCGGTGGTCGCCGAAGAGCGTGTCGATCATGGTCAGGCGCTTGAAATAGTGGCTGACCGGCATTTCGTCGGTCATGCCCATGCCGCCATGCATCTGGATCGCCTCCTGCCCGACCTTGCGGCCGGCCTTGCCGATCCACGCCTTGGCGGCGGAGACGGCGCGCGCCCGTTCGGCCGGCTCGCGCGCATCGGCCAATACCGCGGCGCGATAGGCCATGCTCGCCGCCTGCTCGGCCAAGACATACATGTCAACGGCGCGGTGCTGCAGCACCTGGAAGCTCGCGAGCGGCACTCCGAACTGCTTCCGCGTCTTGAGATAGTCGCGCGTGGTGGCGACGACATGGGCCATGATACCGGCGGCCTCGGCGCAAACCGCGGCGATGCCGCGATCGATCGCGGCCTCGAGCAGCGGGTGGCCCCAATCCACCTCGCCGAGCACGCTGTCGGGGCCGAGCGTCGCGTTGTCGAGCGCCACTTCGGCTGCGCGCACGCCGTCGACGGTGCGGTAAGGCCGGAGCGTCAGGCCCTTGGCGCCTTTCGGGACGAGGAAGAGCGTGATCCCTTTCGCCTCCTTGGCGTCCCCTGCGGTGCGCGCCGGCACGACGATCCAATCCGCCGCCGCCGCGTTGAAGGCAACGCCCTTCTGTCCCGAGAGCGCGAAGCCGCCGTCCTTGCGCGCGGCGCGGGTTTCGACATGGGCGAGATCGAAGCGCGCCTTGGGCTCGACCCAGGCGAGCGACACCTGCAATGCACCTTCGACCAGCGCCTGCATGAGATCGCGGCGGCCGCCGGCGGCGAGCAGCGCGCCGCCGAGCACGACCGTCGGCAGATAGGGCTCGAGCACGAGGCCCTTGCCGAAATTCTCCATCACGATCGCGGCCTCGACCGGCCCGCCGCCGAGCCCGCCGTGATCCTCGGCAAAGGGTGCCGCGAGCCAGCCGAGCTCGGCGAAGCTCTTCCAGGTGTCGCGGCTCCAGCCCGCCTCGCTGGCCAACAGCTTGCGGCGTGATTCGAACGGATAGTCCTTGGCCACGAAGCGGGCGACGCTGTCGGCAAGCAGCTTCTGTTCGTCGGTGAAGGCGAAGTTCATTGGCGGTCTCGCGTCAGCTTGCTTTGCGGTGGGCTTGCCTGCGGTTCTCGAGCCAGTCGACCACGAGTGCCGCCAAGGCATCACTATTATCTTCCATCATCATCATGTGTCCGTTGCCGACGATGCCGAGATCGGCGAGGTAGACGAATTCCGCGGCGGCGCCCTGCTTCGCGAGCCACTCGGCTGTCGCCGCGTCGAGTGCGCGCGGATGATCGATGTCGTGGCTGCCGGTCATGATCAGGATCGGCTTGCCGCGGAAATTCTCGAAGCGCCGCACCTTGAGTTGCGCGCCGCGGATATTGAGCCGCTCGTAGATGAGGCGCGGCGCGATCGTGCCCATCGCGGCGGCCATCGGCGCCACGCCGGCGCGCGGAAAGCGCCCGCCGTCGCCGACGATCTTCCTCTCGACGAAAGACATCGGCGCCCGGTACGGCAGGCGCTTGCTCAACCGATGGCGCAGCGCCAGCGCCTGCACTTCGATCTCGTCGTCGTTCTCGGCGACGATTTCCGGCTGCGCCTGGATGTTGCCGGGCGGTCCCGGCGCGATCGCGACGATGCGGGCGATGTGGGTCTCGTGCGTCTCGACGAGGCGCCAGCCAAAGGCGCCCGACATCGAATGGGTGAGCAGGATCGCCGGCTCGCCGAGGCTCTCCAGGAGCGCGCCGATGCCGCGGCACACGGCGGCGCCGTCGAGCGCTTCGTTGGCGACCGCGCCGCTGCGTCCCGAGCCGGGCCAGTCGGGCACGACGGCGCGATAGCCGTTGCGCGCGAAGGCGAAGGCCCAGCCCGGCCGCCCGTCGGCCGTGCGCAGAAAGCAGTTGCCGGTCTGCGTCCCCCCGTGCAGCAGCAGGATCGGTGGCTTCGCCGCCGCCGCGAGCGGCGCCACGACCTCATAGTAGACGGCGGGGTCGCCGGCAGAGCCGGCGCCGCCGACCAGGCCGGTGCCGAAGCGCACCGGCGTCATTTCGACTTGCACCGGAACCCCCGAAACCGCCAGTGGCCTAGAAGCCCATCACGAACTTGGCGAGGATGCCGCGCTGCACTTCGTTGGAGCCGCCATAGATCGTGGTCTTGCGCATGTTGAAATAGGCGGGCGCGAGCGTGGCCGCGTAGTCGGGGCCGATGGGCGGCTCGTTCCAGCCGTGCTCCATCGCCTCGCGATTGTAGGGAAAGCCGTAATAGCCGATCGCCTCGATCAGCACCTCGGTCAGCGCCTGCTGCAGCTCGGAGCCCTTGATCTTGAGCAGCGAGGCCTCGGCGCCGGGCGGCTTGCCGCTGCTTTCGGCGGCGACAATGCGCAAGATCGTGGCATCGAGCGCGATGAGATCGAGCTCGATCTCGGCAAGCCGGTCGCGGAAATCGGCATCGTCGAGCAGCGAACCGCCCCCGCTGGATGTCGTGGGGGCGCGCTCGGCCGCCGCGATCTCCTTGACGCGCGCGAGCTGGTGCTTGGCCCGTCCGATATCGGCGATGTTGGTGCGCTCGTGGCCGAGCAGATACTTGGCCACGGTCCAGCCCTGGTTCTCCGGGCCGACGAGATTCGATAGGGGCACTTTCACATTGTCGAAGAACACCTCGTTCACCTCGGCGCCGCCGTCCATGGTCACGATCGGCTTCACCGTGACGCCCGGCGTCTTCATGTCGATGAGGATGAACGAGATGCCCTCCTGCTTCTTCGCGGCGGGATCGGTGCGCACGAGGCAGAAGATCCAATCGGCGTGCTGGGCCAGCGTCGTCCAGGTCTTCTGGCCGTTGACGACGTAGTGATCGCCGACCGGCCCGTGGCCGGCGCGCACCGCGCGTGTCTTCAAGCCGGCGAGATCGGAGCCGGCGCCGGGCTCGGAATAGCCCTGGCACCACCACACCTCGCTCTTTAGGATCTTCGGCAGGTGCTCGCGCTTCTGCGCCTCGGTGCCGAACTTCATGATCACCGGCGCCACCATGACGAGGCCGAACGGGATCACGCGCGGCGCGCCCGACTTGCCGATCTCGTCGTCGAAGATGTAGCGCTGCAGCGGCGTCCAGCCCGGGCCGCCGTGTTCCTTCGGCCAATTGGGCGCGACCCAGCCGCGCTTGTGGAGGATCTTCTGCCAGCGCACGAAATCGCCCTTGCCGAGATGCAGCCCCTTCGTGACCTTGTCCTTGATGTCGGCGGGCAGCTCGGTGCGGATGAAGGCGCGCACCTCCTCGCGGAAGGCGCGGAGCTCGGGGGTGAGGTCGAGATTCATGCGGTGCGTTTCCTCTGCGCGGAGCCCGGTTCGCGGGCCCTTTTGACGTTTCGCGGCTGGCTTAAGCCTTGGAGAGGAATTATAGGAACCCGCGCGCCTTGGCAAAAGCCGCCGCCGGGCCCTGCTGCCGCACCATCTCGCCTCAACAGCCACGGATCGACATGAAATACGACGACCTCTTCCGCCTCGACGGCAAGACCGCGCTTATCACCGGCTCATCCAGGGGCATCGGCCGCGCCATTGCTGAAGCAATGGTTGCGCAGGGCGCGCAAGTCGTGATCTCGAGCCGCAAGGCCGACGCCTGCGAGCGCACCGCCGAAGAAATCGAGGCCGAGGGCGGCCGCGCGGTCGCGATCCCGTGCAACATCTCGCACAAGGAGCAGCTTCAGGAGCTGGTGGCCGGCACACGCCGCGCCTTCGGCCGCATCGACATCCTCGTCTGCAACGCGGCGGTCAACCCACATTACGGGCCGATGTCGACGCTGCCCGACGATGCCTACGAGAAGACGATGGGCGCCAATGTCCGCTCCAACCTCTGGCTCTGCAACATGGTCATCCCCGAGATGGCGGAGCGCAAGGACGGCGCCGTCATCATCGTCTCGTCGGTCGCCGGCCTCAAAGGCACGAGCGCCATCGGCGTCTACGCGCTCTCGAAGGCCGCCGACATGCAGCTGGCGCGCAATCTCGCGGTCGAGTGGGGCCGCAGCAACGTGCGCGCCAATTGCCTTGCCCCCTCGATCATCAAGACCGACATGGCCCGGGCGCTCTGGGACAACCCCGAGACCTACAAGCACGCGGTCAGCACCTACGCGCTGGGCCGCATCGGCGAGGTGAGCGAAGTGGCGGGCGCCGCGGTATTCCTTGCCTCCCCCGCCGGCCGCTTCATCACCGGCCAGACCATCGTCATCGACGGCGGCGCGACGATTTTCGGGGGGATGTGAAGCATCGGCACGCGTCGAGGCGGGTTGAAAATGCGTTTGACGTCGCTGGTATGCGAGCGAATGGCGCACCCAAACGGCCCCGCCTGGGGCCGGCGTGGGCTTTCCCCTCAGACGTCCGCGCCGAGATAGGCGGCGCGGATCTGCGGCTGCGCGCGCAGCTCGGCCGGGCGCCCCGAAGCCACGATGCGGCCGCCCTCGAGCACATAGGCGCGCTCGGCGAGATCGAGCGCCTTGGCCACGTTCTGCTCGATGAGCAGGATCGAAACGCCGCTGGCGTGAATCTGGCGGATCGTCGCGAACACCTGTTCGACGATCAGCGGCGCCAGGCCCAATGACGGCTCGTCGATGAGCAGCAGCTTCGGCTGCGCCATCAGCGCGCGGCCGATCGCGAGCATCTGCTGCTGGCCGCCCGATAGGGTGCCGGCGAGCTGCCGCCGCCGCTCCGCGAGGATCGGGAACATCGCGTAGGCCCGTTCGCGCGCCGCCGCCTTCTCGGCGCGCGCAGCCCGGCGATAGGAGCCGAGTTCGAGATTCTCCTCGACCGTCATCCGCGTGAAGAGGCGCCGTCCCTCGGGGATCAGCGCCACGCCGCGGTCGCACATATCCTGCGCCGAGGCCGCCGTGACCTCGGCACCTTCGAAGCGGAGCGCGCCGCGCCGGATCGGCAACAGCCGCGCGATCGCATTGACCAGCGTCGTCTTGCCGGCCCCGTTGGGGCCGAGCACCGAGACGATCTCGCCGGCGCCGACGCGGAGCGAGACGTCCCAGAGCGCCGGGGCGTCGCCATAGCCCACATGCAAGGCCGCCGCCTCAAGCATGCGCGGCACCGAGATAGGCGGTGATGACCTCGGGATCGCGCACGACCTCGCGCGGCGCGCCGGCGGCGATCACCTGGCCGTAGTTGAGCACCACGAGCTGATCGCTCAGCTC
This sequence comes from Alphaproteobacteria bacterium, assembly GCA_036555425.1. Classification (GTDB taxonomy): domain Bacteria; phylum Pseudomonadota; class Alphaproteobacteria; order Bin65; family Bin65; genus SBBV01. The sequence goes on from DATBLL010000286.1 coordinate 17,460, forward strand.
CAGCACCGCGCGCATATTGTGCTCGACGAAGAGGATGCTGGCGCCGGCGTCGCGGATGCGGCGGATGAGCGCCACCGCGCTCGCGATCTCGCTCGGCGTGAGCCCGGCCAGCACCTCGTCGAGCATGAGGAGGCTGGGATGCGCGGCGAGCGCGCGCGCCAGCTCGAGGAATTTGCCCTCGTGGAGATTGAGCTCGCCCGGCAGCGTCTCGGCGCGCGCGCCGAGGCCGGCGAATTCAAGCCAGTGCTGCGCCTCGGCGCGAATCGCCGCCCGATCGGCCTGCCCGCCGAAGGTGCCGGCGAGGATGACGTTCTCGAGCGCGGTCAGGTGCGCGAACGGCCGCGGGATCTGGTAGGTGCGCGCAATGCCGAGCGCGGCGATGCGATGCGCGCTGGTCCGGCCGATGTCGTGGCCGTCGAGCGCGATGCGGCCGGCATCGCGGCGGTATTGGCCGCTGATGACGTTGATGAGCGTCGTCTTGCCCGAGCCGTTGGGGCCGACGAGGCCGAGAATTTCCCCACGCTTCACCTCCAGCGAGACGCCGCGCAGCGCGCGGAGGCCGCCGAAGGATTTCTCGACGCCGAAGCAGGCCAGCAGCGGGGCGCCGGCTTGCGAAACGGGGCTGCGGCTGCGGAGCGCCGCCGGCGGCGCAACTTGAGGCATCGCCGCCGGCTTGGCCCGCTTTTTCAGCCAGCCTCTGGCCCGGCGCAGCAGAGTCGGCACGACGCCCTCGGGCAGCAGCAGGATCACGGCGATGAGGCCGAACGCCACGACCGCGCGGCCGATCGTGGCCGAGGCGCCGCCGGTGAAGGCGAAAAGCGATGCGCCGATCAGCGCCGCGCCGACGGCGGGACCGAGCCAGTGGCGCATGCCGCCGAGCACGCTCATCAGCACGACATAGACCGGAACCGTGATGCCGAAGGTCTCGCCGACGGTCACGTAGCTGACATACATGGCGTGCACGGCGCCGACCGCGCCCGCGATGCCGGCCGAAATCGCGAACGCGATCATCTTGTAACGGAAGGTCGGCACGCCCTTCGCCTCGGCCACGTCCTCGTCGTCGTGAATGGCGAAAAGGCCGAGGCCAAGCCGCGAATGCGCCACCGCATAGGCCGTGCCGATCGAAATGACGGCGAGGCCGAGCCCGAGCACGTAGATCGTCGCGGTCGGGCTGCCGGCGATGTCGGGGAGCGGCACCGCGCTCAAATAGACGCCGGGTCCGCCGTCAATCGGCGTGTTGAGCACGATGGTCGAAAGCACGAACGCCACCGCCAGCGTGAGCAGCGCGAAGAGATCGCCGCGCAGGCGGTTCAAGCGGAAGACGACGGCGCCGATGGCGGCCGCGAGCAGCGCCGCCACCGCGGCCGCGGCCGGAATGCTCCAGAGGAACGGCACGGAAAATTTCGTCGTCAGCGTCGCGCTCGCGTAGACCCCGGCGCCGAAGAAGGCGCCGTGGCCGAAGCTCAGATAGTGGGCGTAGCCGGAGAGGATGTTCCAACTCGTGGCCAGCGCGATCCAGTAGCAGAGAATGTAGAAGAACGATTCGTAGAACGCCGGCAGATGCGCCGCAGGCACGAAGAACAGCGCCAGCGCCGCAAGCGCCGCTATAGCCGGCGCCGCATGGGGGCCGCGGATCAAAGCCATCGCGGCTGCCAGATCATCAGCGCGATGAGCAGGGAGAAGGCGACGAGCGGCGCCCAAGCCGGCGCCGTGATCGCCATGGTCATCGATTCGGCGACGCCGATCAGCACGCCGGCGATGAGGGCGCCCAACGGATTGCCGAGCCCGCCGATGATCACGACGGCAAAGACGACGCCGAACCAGGCGAACATCTGCGAGGGCGCCAATGTCGTGGTGAGCGCGATGAAGATGCCGGCCAAGGCCGCCGACGCGGCGCAGATGCCGGCGATCAGCAGCGCATTGGCGCGGTGGTTGATCCCGAACGAGGCGGCGATCGCGGGATCCTCGGCAGCGGCCCGCACCGCCTTGCCGAAATAGGTCCAGCGCAGCGCGGCCCAGGCGAACACGGCGAAGACCGAGGCCAGCACCCAGGCGATCAGCTCCAGCGTTGGCACGTAGAGCCGGCCGAGCCTCAGCGATGGAACCTCGTAGGGAAGCTCCAATTTCCGGAAATCCGCGGTCCAGGCGAGCTGGATCACCGCCTCGATGACGACGATGAAGCCGAAGGTCACGAGCAGCGAGACGAGGCCGCTCACGCGGAAGCGCGCGAGCGCCCAATGCAGCCCGACTCCGAGCGCGAAGAACACCGGCACGATGATCAGCCCCGAGAACCACGGCTCCAAGTGGTAGACGGTGCCGAGATGGTAGGTGAGATAGGCGCTGAGGAACGCGAGCCCGAAATAGGCGATGTTGATGAGGTGGAGCAGGCCCCAGCTCAGCGTCAATCCGAGCCCAAGCAGCCCGTAAAGGCCTCCGATCAGGACGCCCGAGACGAGCGCCTGCCCGAGCAGGTTAAGGCTCGGCAAAGCTGCACCAGCCGGGTCGTTTCTTCCTCCGTTGCGCGCGCGGCCTCAGGGCAGAATGGCCTTGACGCCGGGCGGCGCGTATTCGGTCGGCCACACCACGACCCACTTCTTGTCGATCACCTGCCTCACCTTGGACTGATCCGGGCCGTGGTTGTTGGGGCCGTCGAAGCGCAGCTTGCCGATCAAGGCGTCGACCTCGTTGGCCTTGAGCCAGGCGGCCATATTCTTGTCGTCGAGGCTCTTGGTGCCTTTGATCGAGGCCTCGAGCATCTGCCACGCCGTCGCCGACGCCGCCGCCTGGAAGTCGAAGTAGGGATAGGGAATGCCCAGCTGCTTCGCCTTGTCGCGATAAAGCGGGATCATTTCGGCGGCGCCCGGCCGCGCCGTGAAGGGCGGGTGCTCCTCGAAATAGGTGTAGGCGAGCGCGTTGTTGCCCTCCGCCGCGAGCATCAGCGGGCCGGGCGCCGTGAACAGATGGTAGTGGCGGGGCGGCGTGTAATCGAGCTTCTTCATCGCGTCGAGCGCCTGCACCGATTCGACGCCGAGCGCGCCGAAATAGACGAAATCGGGCTTGGCATCCTTGATTCGGGCGGCGATGGCGCCCCAGTCGCGCGTGCCGAACTCGTATTCGAGATAGAGCACTTCCTTGATCTTGCGCTTCTCGGCCTCGGCGCGCGCCCCTTGCGAAATGAAATGGGTCGAGGGGAACTTGCTGGCCACGACCGCGACGGTCTTGGGCGGCGTCTTGGTCGCGGCGAGCAGGTCGAAGATCGGGATCGGCGCGCTCTTGTTGGGCTCGGGCCCGATCGGCGACGCCGGGAATTGCATTTCGTACTTGGCAAGATGCGGCAGCCCGAAAGTGTGCTGGATCAGCATCTTCTGGTAGCGCTGCGCCACCCCCATGGCCGCCAATATGTTGCCGGTCGCGTAGGGGCCGATGACGAGATCGACCTTGTCGACGGTGATCAGCTTCTCGTAGAGACTGCGCGCCACATCGGGCTTGGACTGGTCGTCGAGCAGGATCCACTCGACCGGGCGGCCGAGGAGGCCGTCCTTCTTGTTGAGCAGCGAGACGTAGATCTCGCCGACGGCCTTGTGGATCAGCGAGGTCTGCGCGAGCGGACCGGTTAGCGCCAGCGTGCTGCCGACCCGGACCGGCTGGCCCGAGGGCGCCGCCCTGAGCGGCCGAACCGCCGCGAGCCCCAACGTACCCGCGATGCCGCCGAGAACCGCGCGCCGGCTGGCGCGCCCTGCGTGTTTGGCCATTGTCTCCTCCCTTGGACCGCCTCAGAGGGCGTCTTGTGGACGGCAGCTTAGGCCGCCGCCGGGGAGCGTCAAGACGAACCGTTTGCGCCCGCCCCAGGATATGCGGACGGGCGCCGGGTTGGGACGATGTCGATGATGGGCAGGCTGGACGGCCTTGCGCTTATTCGTAGCCTTCGAGCGTGCCTTCCCAAACATAGGGGCCGACGAGGCGGATATGCTTGCCCTGCCGCACATCGACCGCGTAGCAGCCGTTGAGATTCCGGTTGAGGCCCTGGAAGGCGACGCAGACGCGGTCGCCTTCGATGCGCCACGCGCCGATGTCCTGCCATTCCTGGCGGTAGTCCTGGGTGGGCCAGACCGTCTTGCGCGACTCGGCGACGGCGCGGATGCGCCCATCGGGCAAGAAATGCCAGATCTGGTTCTCGAAGCCGCGGCTCGTGCGGGTATAGCCGCGGAATTCGCCGTTGCGGATGCTCTGCACGAGCTGCGGGCCGGCCAGCGGCAAGGCTTGCGCCGCCGCCGGCAGGGCCAGCGCGGCACCCGTGAGGAAAGCCATAAATGCGGACTTGCGCATGCTGTCGTTCCTCGGTTGCCGCCGTCCGACGCCCCGGTAGCGATCGTAGCCCGCCTTTCTACGCAAGACCATCCGGCGCAGATATGGCGCGCTCATGAAGACTTCGCGGCGTCTCCCGGCGGCCGCGGCGCTCAGCGGTCGAGCGTTCCCTCCCACTGCGCGGGGCCGACGAGGCGCACATGGTTGCCCTGCTGCGCCTCGACCGCGTAGCAGCCGTTGAAGCGCCGGTTCTCGCCGGTCCACTCGACGCACAGCATGTTGCCCTCGATGCGCCAGCTGCCGGTATCACCGAACTCGATCATCGACGCGCTGAGCGCGCTCAAGCCCTTCTTGACCGTGGCGACGGCGCGGGCCTGGCCGCCCGGCGCGAGCCGCCAGATTTGGCTTTCGAAGCCGCGGAAACTATGCGTGTCGCCGCGGAACTCCCCGCCGGCGGCGCGCGCCTGGATCTGGCTTCCGGCCAGCGGCTCGGCCTTCGCCGCCCCGGCGAGGGCGAGCGCGGCCAAGCCAAGAAAAGGAAGTGCTTTCGGCATGGGCGGGCCTCCTGACGGGTGCGGTTGGAGAGCGGACATCTAGTGACCGAGCGTGCCCTCGAATTGGAGCGGGCCGACCAGGCGCACATGATCGCCGCCGCCGCCGTCGACGCCGTAGCAGCCGTTGAAATCGCGATGCACGCCGTCGAACGCGACACAGAGGCGATTGCCTTCGACCCGCCACGTGCCGCTATCGCGGTATTCGATGAATTGCCCGGTATCCCTGCCGCCGCGGCGGACGAGCGAAATCGAGCTCACGGTCCCGTTCGGGCTCAATCGCCAGATCACGTCTTCCAGCTGGCTGCGGCGCGTCGTGCCATAGCCGCGGAACTCGCCGCCGGCGCTGCGCGCTTGCAATTCGGCGCCGCCCAGGGGCGCCGCCTGCGCGCTGACGGCCAGTGCGATGGCGGCGGCCAAAAACCCGCCGGCAATGAGCAGCCTGCGCATGGGTGGGATCCCCCAACAAGCTCGGTGCCCCTGACGAACACGAAGCTAAGGCGGGTAGTCCCGACCGTCCAATCGCAGCCGTTCACGCTTGATTGATGGCTAGCGCCCGAAGGGCCGCGGGCCCGCCGGCCGCTGTTCGGCCGTGCCGGCCGCGGGCCCCGACGGCTCCAGCGTGCCTTCGAAGAACTGCGGGCCGACGAGGTGGACCATGCGACCGCGGCCTTTCAGCACGGTGTAGCAGCCGTCGAAGCGGCGGGCGCCCGGCTCCCATTGCAGGCAAAGCTGATCGCCCTGGCGCCGCCACGTGCCGGCGGCGCGCAGGCCGAATTGGTCGCTCATCGCGCCCAGCGCCAGGCGAGCCATCGCGCTCTCGCTGGTCACGCGGCCGTCCGGCGCGAAGCGCCAGACGTGATTCTCGAACCCCGAGCGCGTGCGCGCGAAACCGCGAAATTCGAAAGCGTTGCCGGCGGTGAGCGCGGCGACTTGGCCGCTCGGCATCGGCTCGGCCGCGGCGGGCGAAGCCAGCGCGGCGGCAGCGGCAAGGGCGAGAGCGAGACGCATTGGGCACCCAATCGTTTGACCGCGCCTCCAGCATGTGCGCGTGCGACGAAAGCAGGCCACACGCGGACTGCGCCGGCTTTGAGCGAGATCAAGGCTTCGTCCTGCGCGGCGACATGGCGCGCCGGCGGCGTATGGTTGATTTTTGATAAGCGACAGGGCGCTGCCGGGACTAAGAGGTATGGCACCGCGAATCACGCGGCGGGCTTCGCCCCGGGCGCGAGCGCGGCGTCGGCCATGATCTTCATCACCGCGTAGAGATCGTTCTTGAGCTCGAACCCGATGCCGGGGCTCTGATGCGGCTTGATGCGCCCCTCCTCCACCAGCTGCGTATCGGCGAAGCCGCCGAACGGCTTGAACACCAGCGGGTAGGATTCGTTGCCGCCGAGCCCCAGCCCCATCGCGATGTTGAGCGCGAATTGGTGCCCGCCATGCGGCACCAGGCGCCGGCGCGACCAGCCATGCGCCTCGACCATCTCGATCGTGCGCAGATATTCGACGAGACCGTAGGAAAGCGCGGGATCGAATTGGAGGAAATCGCGGTCGGGGCGCAGGCCGGCGTGGCGGACGAGATTGCGCGCATCCGGCAGCGAGAAGAGGTTCTCGCCGGTCGCGATCGGCCCGGGATAGTGCTGGGCCAGCACGGCGTGGAGCAGGAAATCGAGCGAATCGACCGGCTCCTCGAACCAGCAGAGATCGAAGGGTTCGATCGCCCGCGCATAGGCGAGCGCCGTCTCGAGATCGAAGCGGCCGTTCACGTCGACGGCGAGGTAGCGCCCCTCGCCCACCACGTCGAGCACGCCCTCGATGCGCGCGAGATCGTCGGCGAGGCCCGTGCCGCCGATCTTCATCTTGACCGCGCGGTAGCCGAGATCGCGGTAGTGGCGCATCTCGTCGCGCAGGTCTTTCAAGCCCTTGCCTGGATAGTAGTAGCCGCCGGCCGCGTAGACCCAGGCATGCGGATCGGCCTCTCCGCCCTTGTAGCGGTCGGCGAGCAGCTTCCACAGCGGCACGCCTTCGGCCTTGGCGCGGAGATCCCAGAGCGCCATGTCGAGCACGCCGACCGCGACCGAGCGCTCGCCGTGGCCGCCCGGCTTCTCGTTGGCCATCATCGCCGCCCAGCATTTCTCGGGATCGATGAGGCCCTTGGCGTCGACGAGCGTTTCGGCGGGTGCCGCGAGCAGGCGCGGAATGAAGCGCTCGCGCAGCAGGCCCTGCGCCGCATAGCGCCCGTTCGAATTGAAGCCGAAGCCGACGATGGGTTTGCCGTCGGCCTTCACGTCGGTCGCGATCGCGACCACGCTCGCCGTCATCTGGCTGAAATCGATGTAAGCGTTGCGGATCGCCGACTTGATCGGCGCCACAACGTCGCGGATGGCGGTGATGCGCATGTGGGCGCCGGATGATCCGCGGCTACTGCGCCGCCGCCCAATCGCGGAATTTCTTGCCTTCTTTGACCAGTTTCCTGAGCAGCGGCGCCGGCTCGAGCCAGTCGCGGTCGACGGTGCGGTGATAGTGCTCGAGGCGCTCGAGGAGCTTCGGCAGTCCGATCTCGTCGGCCCAGAACATCGGGCCGCCGCGATAGCGCGGGAAGCCGTAGCCGAAGATCCAGATCATGTCGATGTCGAGCGGGCGCGCGGCGATGCCCTCTTCGAGAATCTTGACGCCCTCGTTGACCAGCGCGTACATGCAGCGCTCGACGATCTCCGCGGCGCCGATCGCGCGGCGCGCGCGGCCCTGCTCCTTCGACACCTGCTCGACGAGCGCCTGCACCTCGGGATCGGAGCGGCGGTTGCGCTCGGCGTCGTAGAGATACCAGCCCTTTCCCGTCTTCTGGCCGTAGCGGCCCATCTCGTAGAGCCGGTCGGCGACGGTGTAGGCGTAGCGCTTATTGGTGGGCGCGCGCTCGTGGCGCTCCTTGCGCACGAGATAGCCGACATCGATGCCGGCGAGATCGCTCATCTGGAACGGCCCCATCGGGAAGCCGAAATCGTAGATCGCCTTGTCGACCGCCTCGGGCGTGGCGCCCTCCTCGACCAGGAACCCGGCCTGGCGCGTGTAGCCGTAGAGCATGCGGTTGCCGACGAAGCCGTCGCAGACGCCGACCATGACGCCGACCTTGTTGATGCGCTTGGCCAGCTCCATCGCGGTCTGCGCGGTTTCGGGCGAGGTCTTGGCACCCTTCACGTTCTCGAGCAGCTTCATCACGTTCGCCGGGCTGAAGAAATGCGTGCCGACGACCTTCTCGGGCCGGCGCGTCGCCGCGGCGATGGCGTCGACGTCGAGCGTCGAGGTGTTGGTCGCGAGGATCGCCTCGGGCTTGGCGATGCGGTCGAGCTGGCCGAAGATCTCGCGCTTCAGCGCGAGATTCTCGAACACCGCCTCGATGACGATGTCGGCGTCTTTCAGGTCCTCGAAGCGCGTCGTGCCCTTGATGAGGGCCATGCGCTTGTCCATGTCGGCCTGCTTCATGCGGCCTCTCTCGACCGTGCCGGCGTAGTTCTTCTTGATGATGCCGAAGCCGCGCTCGAGCGCCTTGGGATCGGTCTCGACGACCGTGACCGGGATGCCGGCATTGGCGAAGTTCATCGCGATGCCGCCGCCCATCGTGCCGCAGCCGACGACGCCCGCCGTCTTGAGCTCGCGCGGTCGCACGTCCTTCGCGATCCACGGCACGCGCGCCACCTCGCGCTCGGAGAAGAAGACGTGGCGCATGCCGCGCGCCTCGGGCTGCGCCTGGCACCAGACGAAGATGTCGCGCTCCTTCTCGACCGCCTCGGCGAAGGGGAGCTTCAGGCACAGCTCGACGGCCTCGACGCACTTATAGGGCGCCGTGAAGCCGCGGAAGCGCCGCGCCATCCCTTTGCGGTAATCGTCGAACAGCGACGGCTTCGCCTTCGCGGCTGCGAGCTTGCTGTCGTCCTCGGCGAGACGGCGAACGGGTTTCTTGAGCGCCAGCGCCACGGCCGCGCCAACCACGTCCTCGGCGAGTTCGTCGACGAGTCCGGGCGGGCATTTGGCACCCGGGATGAGATTGCCGTTGACGATCATGTCGAGCGCCGCCTCGACGCCGACCGCGCGCGGCAGGCGCTGTGTGCCGCTGGCGCCCGGAATCGTGCCGAGGTTCACTTCGGGCAGGCCGAGCACGGCCTTGGGATGCGCGACGCGATAATGGCAGCCGAGCGCGATCTCGAGCCCGCCGCCCGCCGCGGCGCCGTTGATCGCCGCCACCACCGTTTTGGGCGAAGCCTCGAGCGCCGCGATGTTGTCGCGGAGCGTTGGAACACCTTGCGCCGGCGGCTTGCCGAATTCGCGGATGTCGGCGCCGGCGATGAACGCGCGGCCCGCGCCCGTCACGACGATGGCCTTGACCTTGGGGTCGGCGATCGCGGCTTTGGTCGCGGCCAGCAGCCCCGAGCGCACCGCGGCGCTGATCGCGTTCACCGGCGCATTGTCGATGGTGATGATCCGCACGCCCTCGCGGTCGGCGGCCTTGATCACGTCGGTCATAGTCGATGCCTCGATTCCGTGTTCGTCATCCTGAGCGAAGCGAAGGATCTCTTGCGCGCAGGTGCTTGCGCCAACGTCAATGCCATGCGTGCGGACGAAAGATCCTTCGTTTCGCTCAGGATGACGCGGACAAGTTTGGCCTACTTCTTCGGCTTCGGCGGCAGGTGCTTCGACAGCTCGATCTTCGCCACCGCCTCGGTGTGCACCTCGTCGGGGCCGTCGGCCTGGCGGAGGATGCGGGCCCAGGTCCACATATGGGCGAACGGGAAGTCCTCGGTGAGGCCGGCGCCGCCGTGGACCTGCATGGCGCGATCGATGACGCGGAGCGCCATGTTGGGCGCCACCACCTTGATCATCGCGATCTCGGCGCGCGCGGCCTTGTTGCCGACCGTGTCCATCATGTGCGCGGCGTTCAAGACGAGGAAGCGCGCCTGATCGATCTCCATGCGCGACTTCGCGATCTGGTCGCGCACGACCCCCTGCTCGGCCAAGGTCTTGCCGAACGCCACGCGCGAGAGCGCGCGCTTGCACATCAATTCGAGGCAACGCTCGGCCATGCCGATGAGGCGCATGCAGTGATGGATGCGGCCTGGTCCCAGGCGCCCCTGCGCGATCTCGAAGCCGCGGCCTTCGCCCAAGAGGATGTTCGTGGCCGGCACGCGCACATTCTCGAACTTCACCTCCCAATGGCCCTCGGGCTCGTGGAGGAAGCCCATCACCGGCAAGGGGCGCACGATCTTGACGCCCGGCGTGTCGCGCGGGACGAGGATCATGCTCTGCTGCGCGTGCTTCACCGCATCCGGATTGGTGCGGCCCATCACGATCATGATCTTGCAGCGCTTGTCGCCGGCGCCCGAGATCCACCATTTGTGGCCGTTGATGACGTAATCGTTGCCGTCGCGCTTGATCTCGGTGCGGATGTTGGTGGCGTCGGATGACGCCACGGCCGGCTCGGTCATCGCGAAGGCCGAGCGGATTTTCCCTTCGAGCAGCGGCTTCAGCCACTGCTCCTGGTGCTCCTTCGTGCCGTAGCGCTCGAGCACCTCCATGTTGCCGGTGTCGGGCGCCGAGCAGTTCGTGGCCTCGGGCGCCAAGAGCGGCGAGCGGCCCATGATTTCGCAAAGATGCGCGTAATCGAGGTTGGAGAGGCCCGCGCCGTGCCCGCTCTCGGGAAGGAACATGTTCCAGAGGCCGCGCTTGCGCGCCTCGGCCTTGAGCTCCTCCATCAGCGGATGGGGGTTCCAGCCGTGGACCCTCGTCTCCTCCTCGAAACGCTTCTCGTTGGGATAGATGCAGTCGTCCATGAAGCGCAGGAGCTTCTGGCGCAATTCGACGACTTTCGGCGCGGGCGCGTAGAGCACGGCGGTTCTCCCGAGAGGGTTATTCTGGTCCCTTGCCCCGCATCATCCGCGCCGCGCGGTGCGGCGCAAGGTGCAAATTGCGACAGCCGATTTGCGTAGGGGCGGGTCCCCGACCCGCCCGTGTCGCCGCCATATAAGGGCTCGCAGTTTCGCCCAGCGCCAACGCCGCCGGGCGGGTCGGAGACCCGCCCCTACAAGGCCTCGGCCATCGCCTTGAGCCGCGCCTTCAGGATTTTCCCCGTCGGCGCCGCCGGTAATTGCTCCAGCACGACGATGCGCGCCGGCTGCTTGTACGGTGCCAGGCGCGGTTTTAGGAACTGCGCAAGCTCCGCTTCGCTCACGCGCGCGCCGAGCGCGGGCTGGACGAAGGCGATCACCTCTTCATTGCCAGCACGACGGCGGCCGATGATGGCGGCGAGGGTCACGGCCGGGTGCGCGGTGAGCTCGGCCTCGACCTCTGCCGGATAGACGTTGAAGCCCGAGACGATGATGAGATCGCGGATGCGGTCGACGATCGAGAGCGCGCCATCCGCGGCGACCGCGCCGAGATCGCCGGTCTTGTACCAGCCGTCGGGCGTCAGCACGTCGCGCGTCGCCGCCTCGTTCTTGTAGTAGCCGAGCATGCAATTGGGCCCGCGCAGCCAGATCTCCCCCGCCTGGCCTTTCGGAACGTCGCGGCCCCTCTCGTCGACGATGCGCACCTCGATTCCCGGAAGCACCGGCCCCACCGAGATATCGCGGCCCACATGCTGCGGCAGGCTCCGCGAGACGGTCGAGGCGAATTCGGTCATGCCCCAGCCGTTGACGAGGCGCATGCCAAGCGCCTGCTCCACGGCTTCCTTGAGCTCCGGCTCGATCGGCGCGCCGCCGACCGTGGCCATGCGCAGCGCCGGCGCCTTCAGCTTGCGCCCGCTGGCGCGCGCATATTCCAGCAGCTTCGCGTACATCTGCGGCACGCCCTGGAAGATGGTGATGCCGCGCTCCAGCGCGTCGGCGAGATGTTCGGCCGAGAAGCGCGGCGTCAGCATCACGTGCGCGCCGCCATAGAGCCCGCGCAGCCACGTCGAGGTGAGCCCGAAAATGTGCGCGATCGGAAGCGTGCAATAGACGAGGTCCTCAGGCGTCGGCCGGCGCTGCGCGCCGGGGCTCGAGGCGACGTAGAGGCAGGCGCGGTGGCTCAGCATCACGCCTTTCGGCATGCCGGTCGTGCCGGAGGTGTAGATAAGCGCGGTGACGTCGCGCACTGGATCGCCGGTGACCAGCTCCGGCTTCGCGTCCCGCGCGGAGCTCACCGCCAGCGCGCCGGAAGCGGCGCCGGGGAGATCGCACGGCGTTGCGCCGAAGCGCTCGGCATGCGTGCGCGCCTCGGCCGAGAGGCCGACGGTGAAGAAGACGCGCCGCGGTTCGGCGTGGCCGGCGATCGTGTCGATTTCGCGCGCCGAGAGCCGCGCGTTGACCAGCGTCGGCCACGCATCGAGCGCGCTGGCGGCAAAGAAGACAACGCCGGCGGCAATGCAATTCTCGTTGACGATCATCACGCGGTCGCCGGCGCGGATGCCGAGCGCGCGCAGGCGAGCGGATGCGGCCTCGACGGCGGTGGCGAACGCACCGTAGGTGACCGACGCCCCCGAGGGCTCCGACATGGCGATTTGATTGGGCCAGCGCACGGCGCCGCGGCGCGCGAGATCGACGAGGCGCGGCGGCAGCTCGGCCAGGATTTCGGCCAGCGAATTGAGCGCAGCCGGCGCCGCCGCAGCGATCGTTCCGGCCGCGGCTCCGGCCACGTCGGTCGGCGCCGTTGCGTTCAGATGCGCCCGCGCCCGATCAGCCACCAGGCGCCGGGCAGAACCAGCGCCGCGAGCGCGATCTTGACCGCATCGCCGACGAGGAAGGGCAGCATGCCGGCGGCGATCGCTTTCTCGGTGCCGATCAGCGAGGCCAGCCACGCGACACCCGGAATGTAGATGAGCGCCATGCCGATGGTCATCGCGGCGACGGTGGCGAAGACATTGCGGTCCCAGCCGCGTTCGGCCAGCCAGCCGACGGCACCGGCGGCGAGCACGAAGCCGACGATGTAGCCGGCGGTCGGGCCCACGAGCACCGCCGCGCCGCCCTTCATGCCGGCGAAGACGGGCAGGCCGAGCGCACCTTCCGCCATGTAGAGCAGCAGCGTCGCCGCGCCGAGGCGCGCGCCGAAGGCGGCGCCGATCACGATCACGGCGAAGGGCTGCATCGTCATCGGCACCGGATACATCGGCACCTGGATCTGCGCCGAGATCGCCACCAGCGCGCTGCCGACGAGCGCCAGAAGCACCGCGCGCATCGTCCGAAAGCCGGTTTCGCTCGCGGCGGGCCAAACGGCGGCGGCAAGCGTCTTCGTCCGGGCATTTTGCAGCTTCATCGCGCGGTCCCTTCTCTCAAATCGCGGTGGCGTCGGACTTGTTCTAGCCGGGTCGCGCGCGGCGGACAACGGCCTGGGCCCGCCTGGTACCCGCCATCGGAAATGCGCGTTGCAGCGTCGGGCATCTCGTGGCGGGTACCAGAGTCTTGATGTTGTACCCAACTTCGCGAATTCGTGTGTCGCGAAGTGCGACTCACGAATTCACGAAACTGGGTACTAGGGATGGGGCAGCGGGAACCCGTGCCGCCGGCTCAATGCCGCAAGGATGCGATCCCTGTCATCCACGAAGCGCACGCCGTCATATGCGCCGGTGGCAAGCTCCGCCGGCGCGTCGTCGGCGAGCACAAGCAGCGGCAGATTCTGATGGTCTTCGCCGACCAGCGCGGTCACCGCCCGGCGCGGCCGGGGAAACGCGACCCGCTCGACATCGAGACGCTTGGCAAGCTCGGGAAACGACGCCAGCACCCCTTCCATCAACGCGCAATGCCAGCAATAGAAGCGCCGGCCGGGATAGGCGGGATCTTCGAAATCGGGCCGCAGCAGAAAGAGCTTGTCGCGCTTCAGTGCCATTCCCACTCATTCTCCGGGCCGGCCCCGCGCCGGCGGCCGGATATAGCCGTTTTCGCCTTCCGGCCAAAGCGCCGCATGGGGCCGATGCTCTTTGCCGCCTTGTATCGGCTCGAATTCGCTTTAGGTTCCCTGGCGGTGAAACCCGAGCAAGCGATGACCGAGCTGCTGACCGCCCCGCCCGAAGGCAAGAAGACGCGCGACGCCGATCCCGCGCATTTCCGCCACGCGACCTACTACATCAATTTCGATCATCCGGCGGTCCGCGACTTCGCGGCCGACCGCACGCGCGGCGCCAAAACCGAGGTCGAGAAGGCCGTGCGGCTCTTCTACGCGGTGCGCGACGAGATTCGCTACGACCCCTACTCGCTCCGCTACGGTCCGGAATTCTATCGCGCCAGCTACACGCTCGAGAAAAAAGTGGGCTGGTGCGTGCCGAAGGGCATCTTGATGACGGCGCTCTGCCGCAGCGCCGGGCTCTCGGCGCGCCCCGGCTATGCCGACGTGCGCAATCACCTGACGTCGCCGCGGCTCATGGAGCTGATGGGCACCGACATCTTCTCCTATCACGGCTATGTCGAGATCTGGCTCAACGGCCGCTGGGTGAAGGCGACGCCGGTGTTCGACAAGGCCCTCTGCGAACGCTTCCGCGTCGTGCCGCAGGAATTCGACGGCGGCAAGGACTCGCTGTTCCAGCAATTCGACGCCGACGGCCGCCGCCACATGGAGTACGTCAAGGACCACGGCCCCTACGACGATCTCCCGCTCAAAGAGATCATGGACGATTTCGCCTGGCGCTATCCCAAATACGCCGAGCGCCAGAAGCAGGGGCAGCTCAAAGGCGATTTCGCGGCGGAAGCAAAGCCGGCTTAGAGTCCGACTCGAAACTCATGCTGCCCGTGCGAGGCGACGGGTCAGGAGCATGACGGACGCTGCATAGAGGAAGGCATTGGCGGA
>DATBLL010000003.1:0-21960 GCA_036555425.1 Alphaproteobacteria bacterium
CGGGTTCCAGATCGGCATGCTCATCCACGCGATCCGGACCCGGCGCGAGCAGACGTGGATCTACCTCCTGGTGCTGGTGCCGGGGGTGGGCTCCGTCGCCTATTTCGCGGCCGAGTTCGTGCCTTGGCTCATGAGCAGCCCCGACGCACGGCGCGCCGCCGGAAAGCTCACGAAGGCGCTCGATCCCGAGCGCGACCTTCGCCGCTATGCGGCCGAGGCGCGGCTTTCGGACTCGGTCTCGAGCAAGCTCAAGCTCGCCGAGGAGCTGGCCGCGAACAAGCGCTTCGACGAGGCGATCGCGGCCTATCGTGGCTGCCTTTCGGGCATCTTCGCGCACGAGCCCAAGATCATGCTCGCCGTGGCGAGTGTCGAGTTCGAGAAAGGCGATCACGCCGCGGCCGCGGCCACGCTCGAAGCGCTGGCCAAGGCCAACCCCGAATTCCGCTCGGCCGAAGGGCATCTCCTCTATGCGCGCGCGCTCGAGGGATCGGGCCGGCTCGAGGAGGCGCTCGGCGAATATCGCGCCCTCAGCGAATACTATCCGGGCGCCGAGGCGCGCGCCCGCTACGGCCTGCTGCTGAAGCGCACGGGCGACGCCGAGGGCGCGCACCGCGCGTTCAAGGACGTGCTCGACGGCGCCGAGCTGGCGCCGCGCCACGTGCGCCGCCACAATGCCGAATGGATCGATCTGGCGCGGCGCGAGAGCGGGGCGCAGGGCTGAAGACCGCGGCGCCGGCTACTTCGCCGCCTCGAGCGACTTCAGCGACACCAGGATCGGCGCGATGTGATAGGCGGTGTGCTGGCCGAAGAGCGTGCCGCGCGCGATGACGCGCTTGCCCATGAGCTGCTGGATCGGCTGGCCCGCGAAATCGCCGGCGAGCTGGACGCGGCGGATGTTGCTGACGCGCTCGACCTTGTCGTCGATGTCGGTCACGTCCGCGCAGACCGGTCGCGCCAGGTTGACGACATAGGCGGTTTGGCGCGAGCCGTTGCCGGGATGGATGAAGCGCACGGTCGCGAGCGTGCCCGTGACCGCCGCTTCCACCTTGTCGTCGGCTTTGAGGCAGGTTTGCGCCGACGCGGCCGCGGCCCCGGCGGCCGCAAGCATCAAGGCGCCGAGAAACGAGATCGGCTTGCGCATGGCGATCATCCCACGTGCTGCGCGAGGAAGGCGAGCGTGCGCTGGAGCGCGATCTCGGCGGCCTTCTTGTTGTAGCTCGGGCGCTCGTCGCAGTTGAAGCCGTGATCGGCGTCGTAGATGAACATCGGCACGTCGCAATGGGCGGCCTGGAGCTTCTTGACGCTGTCGAGCGGGATCATCTGGTCCTTGGCGCCGTAGTGCATCTCGACCGGGGCCCTGGGCTTGAGCTCGGCGAGCGCGGTGGTGGTCCCGCCGCCATAGTAGCAGACCGAGGGCACGCCGATGCGCGCGGCGCACACCCAGGCAGCGGCGCCGCCCCAGCAATAGCCGACATCGCCGACCTTGCCGTATTTCCGGCCCTCGGCGATCGCGGCCTCGAGGTCTTTGACCGTGTTGTCCCAGTTCACCTGCGGAATCAGCACGCGGCACTTGGCGATCTCGTCGGGCGTGTAGCCGCAGTTCAAGCCCGGCTGCAGCCGCTCGAAGAGCGCGGGCGCGATCGCGACATAGCCGTGGCGCGCGAACTTGTCGGCGTCGCGCTTGATGTGCGCGTTGACGCCGAAGATCTCCATGTTGACGACGATGGCGCCGCGCGGCGTGCCCGCCGGCAGGGCCTTGTAGGCCGGCAGCGCGAAGCCGTCCGATGCCTTCAGCGTGATCATTTCGCCCATGGCGATTTCTCCTCCTGATCCTCTGGGTCAGCCTAGATGAGATGGGCCTTGAAGAAATCGAGCGTGCGCTGCAACGCCAGATCGGCCGCGGCCTTGTCGTAGGAGCCGGTGCGGTCGTCGCAATTGAAGCCGTGGCCGGCCTCGTAGACGTGGATCGGCACGCTCTGATGGGCATAGCGGAGCTTCGTCACGTCGCTCAGCGGAATGTGCGTGTCCTTGGCGCCGAAATGCAGCATCACCGGCGCCTGCGGCTTCTCGTGCATGAGCGACGCGGTGCGCCCGCCGTAGTAGCCGACCGCGGGGATGCCGAGCCGCGTGGCGCAGGCCCAGGCCACCGAGCCGCCCCAGCAATAGCCGACCGCGCCCACCGGCCCGAAGGTCAGGAGATAGTTGGCCGTGGCGCGGATGTCGCGGAGCGCATTGTCGAAACCGAGCTTCGTCACGAGCGCGCGGCCCTTCTCCACGCCGGGCTGGTCGTAGCCGAGCTCGACGCCGGTCTCGACGCGGTCGAAGACCGCGGGCGCCACCGCCATGTAGCCGAGCTTCGCGAACTTGTCGGTGTCGCGCCGCATATGGCCGTTCACGCCGAAAATCTCTTGGATGACGACGACGCAGGCCTTGGGCCGCCCTTCCGGCTTGGCCTGATAGGCGCTGAAGGTGAAGCCGTCGTCGGCGGTAAGCTTGATCGTCTCGCCCATGGTCGTTCTCCCCTCGTCGTCCGCCCGCGTCCAATCGATCTTAGCGCCCCCTCGCCCCGGGGCGAGGGGAAAGTCTCACGCATTGAACCGGATCAGCAGCACGTCGCCATCCTTGACCACGTAGTCCTTGCCTTCGGCGCGCATGCGGCCGGCGTCCTTGGCGCCCTGCTCGCCGCCGCAGGCGATGAAGTCGTCGTAGGCGATGGTTTCGGCGCGGATGAAGCCGCGCTCGAAATCGGTGTGGATGGCGCCGGCCGCCTCTGGCGCGCGCGCGCCGGCGGGCACGGTCCAGGCGCGCGATTCCTTGGGGCCGGCGGTGAAGAAGGTGATGAGGCCGAGCAGGCGATAGCCGGCGCGGATGATCTTGTTGAGGCCGGGCTCCTCGAGCCCGAGCGATTCCAGGAACGCGCGCTTCTCCGCGGGGTCGGCGAGCTGCGCGATCTCGGCCTCGATCGCGGCGGAGATGACGACCGCCTCGGCGCCCTCTTCCTTCGCGCGGGCGATGACCTTCGCCGAATGCGCGTTGCCCGCTGCGGCGGCGCTTTCCTCGACGTTGCAGATGTACATCAGCGGCTTCGCGGTCAGCAGCTGGAGCTGGCGGAACTCGCGCCGGAGATCGGCCGGGATCGCGCCCGCGCGTGCCGCCATACGCGCGGGCTTGCCTTGGCGGAGCGCCGCGAGCGCGGGGCCGATCACCTTCATCAGGGTCCGCGCCTCCTTGTCGCCGCTCTTGGCCTGCTTCTCGGCCTTGTCGGCGCGCTTCTCGAGGCTGTCGAGATCGGCGAGCATCAGCTCGGTTTCGATCGTCTCGATGTCGCGGATGGGATCGACGGTGCCCTCGACATGGGTGATGTCGGCGCTCTCGAAGCAGCGCACGACATGGGCGACCGCGTCGGTCTCGCGGATGTTGGCGAGGAACTGGTTGCCGAGGCCCTCGCCCTTGGAGGCGCCGCGCACGAGGCCGGCGATGTCGACGAATTCGAGCTGCGTCGGGATCACGCGCGCCGACTTCGCCAGCGCCGCGATCTTGCCGAGCCGCTCGTCGGGCACCGCCACGCGCCCGATATTGGGCTCGATCGTGCAAAATGGATAATTCGACGCCTCGGCCGCCTGGGTCGCGGTCAGCGCGTTGAAGAGAGTCGATTTGCCGACATTGGGCAAACCGACGATGCCGCATTGGAAGCCCATGTCATGCCAACGTGCGGAAATGTGGACGTGCGGCGGCCATTGAAAGGTTGAACCACGGAGGACACGGGAAGCACGGGGAAGAACACGAGTGCGCGCCGCGGGCACGCAAAGATCGCCTCTTCGCGTCCTCCGTGGTTTTCATTCTTTCTCTCCGGCTCGCGGGCGAGGCGTAGCGGGAGGGTCTTTCTCGTCGTCCACGGGGTTTTCGTCTGCCCGAACGCGCGGCTCCTTCTTCGGCTTGGGCGGCGCCAGCAGGAAGGCGACGCGGCTCATGAAGCCGCCGTCGTCGCCGGCCACGAGGCGCGGCGCCTCGGCCGCCACGGCCTCGATCACCTTCGCCGCCAGCGCGCGTTCGGCCTTGGTGAAATCCTGCAGCACGTGATTGTGCACGAGCGCCTTCTCGCCCGGATGGCCGACGCCCAAGCGCACGCGGCGGAAGTCGGGGCCGAGATGCGCCATGATGTCCCGGATGCCGTTGTGGCCGCCATGGCCGCCGCCCACCTTCACCTTCACGCGCCCGAGCAGGAGATCGATCTCGTCGTGGAAGACGGTGAGCGCGGCGGGCGCGACCTTGTAGAAGCCGAGCGCCGCCGCCACCGATTGGCCCGAGAGGTTCATGTAGGTCATCGGCTTCAGCAGCAGGATGCGCGTGCCCGCGATCTCGCCCTCGGCCAGCTCGCCCTGGAATTTCTTGCGCCAGGCGCCGAAGCGATGGAGCGCACCGATAGCGTCCACCGCCATGAAGCCCATGTTGTGGCGGTGGCCGGCATAGCCGGCTCCGGGATTGCCGAGGCCGGCCAGGACGAGCATTGCCCGCTAACTCGGGCTTCAGCCCTTGGCGGCCGGCTTCTTCTCGCCGCCTGCCGCGGGCTTGGTCGGCCCGCCGCCGACCGGAGCCTTGGCTCCGGCGGCGGGCGCCGCACCGGCGGCGGGTGCGCCGGGCGCCACGGGCGCGCCGGGCGCTCCGGGTGCCGCCGGCGCTCCGGGTACCCCGGGCACCGCTTCAACGCCGGGCGGAAGCTCGCCGGCCAAGGCGGCCGCGGCGGCGGCGGCCGCAGCAGCGGCGGCAGCGCGCGCTTCCTCGACGCGGGCGGTGGGCGGCGCGATCGAGCAGATGGTGAAGTCGCGGCCGGTGATGGTCGGGCGCACGCCTTCGGGCAGCTTCACCCGGCTGATATGGGCCGAATCGTTGATCTCGAGGCCGGAGAGATCGACCACGATCTCGCGCGGAATGGCGCTGACCGGGCACGCGAACTCGATCTCGCGGCGCACGATGTTGAGCACGCCGCCGCGCTTGATGCCCGGGCTCTCGTCGTGCTTGACGAAGCGCACCGGCACCCACACGCGCACGCGCGACTTCTGGTCGATGCGCTGGAAATCGGCGTGGATCGGGCGGTCGGTGACGGGATCGAGCTGCACCTCGCGCGGCAGCACCTGCTGGCGCTTGCCGGCGAGCTCGACGGCCATGACCGTGCTGTAGAACCCGCGCTTCTTGATCGCGAGCTCGAGCGGCTTGGGGTCGAGGGTGATGAGTTCGGGCGCTTCCTTGTTGCCGTAGATGACGGCCGGGACGACGCCCGCGCGACGCGTGGCCCGGGCGGCCCCCTTACCGGCCCGGTCGCGCCGCTCGGCCTTGAGGACGAGCAGCTCGCTCATGAGAAACTCCTGATTCTCAAAAGAAAATCCCGGCCTCCAAGGGTGCCGGGCATGTGCGGGGGAGATAGCCGGAACGGCGCCGGGATTCAAGGGGCTTGGTGACGCGGGACATGGTTCGCAAGCGGGGCACGGCAGGCATCGGCGCCGTTGTGGCATGTTTCACACGATACTATGTTATGTCTCACGTGAGACAGGAGCGCCGCAGATGACCGATCTTCTCGAAGCCGCCCGGGTGCTTGGGGTGGGCGGAACCCGTCGCCTTTCCTCGCCCGCACAGTACCTCGCCCTCTTGCATCAAGGGCTGCCAGTGAAGAGCCTCGAGCGCATTGCCAACGCGATCGCGCCTTCCGATGCGCGTTTCAAGTATCGCATCGTGTCCAAGGCCACCGTGGCGCGCCTCAAGCTGAAGCGAAAGCTCAGCGCGAACCAGAGCGTCTTGGTGGCCCGTCTGGCTGGCATTTGGGCCCGCGCGCTGAAGGTATGGGGGTCGCCGGAGGAGGCCCGCGACTTTCTCTACCGCCCGCATCCGCTGCTCGACGGCCGGCCGCCGATCGATCTCGTTTTCGAGAATGAAGTCGGCGCGCAGCTCGTCGACGACATTCTCGGCCGTCTCGAGCATGGGTCGGCCGCTTGACCGCGCAGGTCCTGGACCGCGTCTTGAAATGCTACTGTATCGGCGATCCGGACGGCGCTTATCCGAT
Organism: Alphaproteobacteria bacterium; assembly: GCA_036555425.1. Taxonomy (GTDB): domain Bacteria; phylum Pseudomonadota; class Alphaproteobacteria; order Bin65; family Bin65; genus SBBV01. The sequence goes on from DATBLL010000003.1 coordinate 6,056, forward strand.
TTTCGACGCCACCGGCTCGACCCTGTATCCCGGGCGCTGGAACACGTCGGCTTGTGCGATGATCTACGCGAGCGAGCACTATTCGACGGCGATGCTCGAGAAGCTCGTGCACGGCAGCGGCCGCCTGCCGCCAAACCAGCACTACATCGAGATCACGATTCCCAGCGGAGCGACCTACGAGGTGCTGAACACCCGGGCGCTTCCCGACTGGCATGTGGAGACGGGAGCGGCCAGCAAGCCTTTCGGCGATGCCTGGCAGAAGAGCAAGCGCTCGCTGATCCTCATCGTTCCCAGCGTCGTCGCGCGGATCGAATCGAACATCTTGATCAATCCGGAGCACTCCGAATTTTCGCGCATAACGACCGGCCTCCATCAGCCGGTGTGGTGGGACAAGAGGCTGTTCGCGCCGTGATCGCGCCGACGGCTATGCCCGGAGGCCGCGGAAACTGCGTCGACCGGTCGGCTCGCCCGCCGGGCCGAATCCGTCGTATAATTTAAACCAAGGGCAGGGGAACCGGCGCTGCGCTTCATCGAGCGCACGTAACCTCAAACCCGGAGGTCTGCCATGAAAGTCAAAGACGCGATGCACAAGGGCGTCGACTGGGTCGGCCCAGACACCCCTATCAGCGAGCTTGCGAAGCTGATGCGCCAGCACGACATCGGCGCCATTCCCATCGGCGAGAACGACCGGCTGATCGGCATGGTGACGGATCGCGACATCGTCTGCAAAGGCTTGTCACGTGACGGCTTCGACGCCGGCCGCATGACGGCGCGCGACGTGATGACGCCCGGCATCCATTGCTGCCGCGAAGACGACGACCTCTCCAAGGCGGTGCAGCACATGGAGGCGCTGCAGGTTCGCCGATTGCCGGTCATCAACAAGAGCAAGCGGATGACCGGCATGCTCGGCTTGGGCGACGTCGGTCATTCGGCGCCTGGCGAACTCGTGGCCGAGTGCGTCAAGAGCGTCGCCACTCACCACTGACATTCGTTCGCTGCTACTCGCCCGGCGGCACGAGCCACCGGGCGAGCCGGCGTTGTCTATCTCTTCTACCTTTACACCAAGGGAGAGATGGCAGATTTGAGCGCGGAGCAGAAGCGGCGGCTGCGCCGCGCGGTCGACGAAATCAAATCGGAGTTCGCCGTATGAAGCGAAAAGCTATTCGGTTCGATGCGGAGGCGCTCGTGCGCAGCGTCGAGGCCGTTCGCGATAGTGTTACCGGCCGGCGGAAGCTCGCCTTGCGCACCGCGGCGATGGAGCTGCCGCCGCGGGCGCCGCCGATCAGGGCGGCCGACATCGCGCGCCTGCGCGCGCGGCTCAAGGTGAGCCAACCGGTGTTCGCGGCGCTGCTTAACGTCGCCACCGTCACCGCGGTGAGCTGGGAAAAGGGCCGCCGCAAGCCATCCGGTGCCGCGCTCCGCCTGCTTCAGATCGCGCGCGACCATCCGGAGATCCTGCGGGCCGCCTGAGCGAGAAGGCGGCGAAGGAGCTGAAAAAGCGCACGCTCACCAATCTCTACAACGAGCGCCCGCAATGGCTCGTCAATGCGCATCGCGCGCTCGACGAGGCCGTGGCCGCCGCCTATGGCTGGCCCGCCGATCTCTCCGACGACATCCTCGCGCGGCTGCTGGAACTCAATTTTGCCCGCGCGGCCAAGCAGGATGCGGCGAAGCCGGCGAAGAAAACCGCTTGACATTGTTCTTGTTATGTTCTAACGAGCGGCTCATGGCCCCTCATCGGGCCACACGGGCGGCGCGCCGGCTTGCGCGCGGCGCGTTGCTCTTTGAATTCGTGCAACGGAATGCCGAACGCCCTGACCGCCGCGGGCGCGGACGGGCACGCCGCAGCGATGTCGAAGTTTCCCGGAACGCCGCGGCCCCGACGGCCCGCTGTTGACACTGGCTGACTTCGTGCGGCTACGGACGCGCCAGGGTCGCGCTCGGGCCGTTGCGCAAGCGAGCGGACGGTGCCTCGGCCTTTTGCGTGGCGGAACATTCGGTCGCGACGACGAGAAGTGACGATGCCACCGTCGCGGCCGGCGCCCCGAATGCCGATAAAAGCCGATACCGAGGCCCCGAAAAGCCTACAAAAGCCTATGCCGAGGCCGCGAAATGACGACAAAAGCCTACAAAAGCCTACCTTGTGCGAAAGGTAGGCTTTTCTCGTCATGACCGGCCGCCGGAGCGCCCGGCTCGGCGTGCTCCGATGCGCTGGCCCGATGTCCACCCTTGTCCACCTTTGTCCACGTTTGTCCACCCGCAGCCGGGGGGCCCCGCGCCGCGATTTGCCCGCGAACGCAGGCGGACGTCGGCGCGTGGCCGGCGGCGGACCGGAACGGCCGGGCGCGGCCGCCCTCCGGCCTAATTGAACAGCCGCGAGACGGACTTTTCCGTGCTGATCGAGAGGATCGCTTCGGAGAGCAGCGGCGCCACGGTGAGCTGGCGCAGGCGCTTCGAGGTTTTCATCGTCTCGGTGGCCTGGATCGAGTCGGTGATCACCATCTCGTCGAGGCGCGAGCCCTCGATGCGGGCGACGGCGCCGCCCGAAAGCACGCCGTGGGTGCAATAGGAGGTGACCGACTTCGCCCCCTCGCCGACGAGCGCCTCGGCCGCGTTGCAGAGCGTGCCGCCCGAATCGACGATGTCGTCGATGAGGATGCAGGCGCGGCCGCCCACCTCGCCGATCACGTTCATGACCTCGGAGACGCCGGCGCGCGGGCGGCGCTTGTCGATGATGGCGAGATCGCAGCCGATGCGGCTGGCGATGGCGCGCGCCCGCACCACGCCGCCCACGTCCGGCGAAACCACGACGAGGTCGCCGTTGCGCTTGCCGAACTTGCCCTCGATGTCGCGGACGATGACCGGCGCGGCATAGAGATTGTCGGTCGGGATGTCGAAGAAGCCCTGGATCTGGCCGGCGTGGAGATCGATGGTGCAGAGCCGGTTGGCGCCGGCGACGGTGATGAGGTTGGCGACGAGCTTGGCCGAGATCGGCGTGCGCGGGCCGGTTTTGCGGTCCTGGCGCGCATAGCCGTAATAGGGCACCACCGCCGTCACGCGCCGGGCCGAGGCGCGCTTCAGCGCATCGAGAAGGATCAAGAGCTCCATCAGATTGTCGTTGGCGGGGAACGACGTGGACTGGATCACGAACACGTCCTCGCCGCGGATGTTCTCCTCGATCTCGACGAACACCTCCATATCGGCGAAGCGGCGGATGCCCGCCTTGGTCAAGGGCGTGCCGAGATAGCTGGAAATGGCGTCGGCCAGCGGCCGGTTGCTGTTGCCCGCGATCAGCTTCATGCGTTCCCCGAGATGCGCGCCCGCCCAAGACGCTGGTGAGGGAGGCGAAGGCCCCGCCCGGCTGGCGCGGCTTATCTAACAAGGCGTCACTGTACTGTAAACGAGCCGTTCGGCCGCGGATCGTCTCACGCGCAGGGGCGCGCTTGGAACCGGCATACGGGCCGGTGCCTCCCTTGCGCCGAGGGTACGGCGTCGGGAGGGCGCGCGCAGCGCGCCCCTACGCCGGATCGGCTGAGCTGTTCGCAATGACCCGCTTTCAGCGCGGCAGGAGATCGCGGGCGACGGAAGCGAGCCAGGCGCGGACGGTCCGCTCCTCCTCGGCGCCGAGCCCGGCGGTGAGGCGCCGCTCGAGCGCATCGATCCGCCGCTTCGCGGCGGCGCGCCGGGCCATTCCGGCCGGCGTGAGCGCCGTCAGCAGGATGCGGCCATGCCGGGGGTCCGGCGTGCGCGCGACCAGGCCGGCCCGCGCGAGGTTCTTCAGCACCGCGTCGACGGTCTGCGGCGTCTGCAGCGAAAGCCGCGCCAGCGAAGCCCCCGAGAGCGGCCCATAGACGCCGAGCAGCGTGAGCAGGCCGAATTGCGGGAGTGTGAGCTCGAGATCGGCGAGCGCCGCATCGCCGGCGAGGCGGAACGCCGCCTGCGCCTGGCGCAGTAGGTAGCCGATATGCCCTTTCACGCCGCGCGGTCCCTCGCCCGGCGCCGGATTCGGCGCCCGTCCGGCGGGAGCGGCGTTCACGTCGCGCGGCTTGGCCTTGCGCTTCATATCAGGACCCTTATAACTTATCAGAGGCCTGATATCCAGAAGCAGCGGAGACCGCCCATGCTGAGCCCCGAGAACCGCGACATCGTGCTGCGCCACGTCAAGGCGGAGACCGAGCACCGGATGGACGAGACGCTGGCGACGCTCGCACCCGACTGCGTCTTCGACGACCGCGCCTTCGAGCGCATCTGGCGCGGGCGCGAGGGCGCGCGCGACTATTACCGCCTGTGGTGGGACGCATTCGGCATCGCGCCCCACACATCGGCCCGCTATGCGCCCTCGCCCGATCTTCTCATCGTCGAGACGCGCTTCAAGGGCCGCCATAAGGGGCCGTTCCTCGGCGTCGCGCCCACGGGCCGCGAGGTCGACGTGCCGATGACGATCTTCGTGACCTTCGCCGGCGGCCTCCTCTCCGGCGAGCGCTTCTACTGGAACCTCGGCACGCTCCTGGAACAGATCGGCGTCAGGATGCCGGTCGCGCTGCCCGCGGCGGCGTAAGCGAAAGGAAACAGGAGGCGTGGAGAGAAAGGATCACCACCAAGGCACAAGGACACCAAGGCACCGAGAACCCTTGGCCGGCCGAAAGCCGGCGACTCTCACCCTTGGTGTCTTCGTGCCTTGGTGGTGAACCCTTCTTCTCCGCGCCTCCACGTCTCCTGTTCCTTTCGCCGGCGTCCTCCGCGATAGTGCAGGCGGAGATCGAGAATACGCCATGGCGGAGCGGCGGCTGAAATTCTGGGGCTGGGGCTACGAGGGCGAGGGGGCCACCGCGCCCGAGCGCGCGGCGATCAAGCGCTTCTATGGCGGCCTCTTCGCGCTCGAGGCGTTCCCCGACGACGTGCCGCGCGCCGCGGACTATGCGCTGCCGAAGCCGCGCCTGAAGCCGCCGAAGAGGCTCGCCGCGATCTGCGCCGACGATCCCGAGACGCGCCTCGTCCACGCGCTCGGCAAATCGTTCCCCGACGCGGTGCGCATCTTCGACCGCAAGATCCCGCATGCGCCCGACATCGTCGCCTTTCCGCGCGACGAGAAGGAGGTGGCGGCTGTCATGGATTGGGCGGCCGCGGCCAAGGCCGCGCTGGTGCCGTTCGGCGGCGGCAGCTCGGTCGTGGGCGGCGTCGAGCCCGCGGTCGATGGCAAATACAAGGGCGCCATCACGCTCAGCACCGTGCATCTCGACAAGGTCGTCGAGATCGACAAGACCTCGCGCGCGGCGCGCATCCAGGGCGGCATCCGCACGCCGGCGATGGAGGATGCGCTCGGCAAGGCCGGGCTCACGCTGCGCCATTTCCCGCAGAGCTTCCAGATGGCGACCTTGGGCGGCATGATCGCGACGCGCTCGGGCGGCCATTTCGCCACGCTCTACACGCATATCGACGACTTCGTGGAGTCGGTGCGCATGGTGACGCCCGCGGGCGTCATGGAAAGCCGGCGCCTCCCCGGCTCGGGCGCGGGGCCGAGCCCCGACCGGCTCGCGATCGGTTCCGAGGGCAGCCTCGGCATCATCACCGCGGCGTGGATGCGGCTTCAGGACAAGCCGCGCCACCGCGCCGGCGCCGCGATCTCCTTCGCCGATTTCATGCCGGCGGCCGAAGCGGTGCGCGCGCTCGCGCAATCCGGCCTCAACCCCGCCAATTGCCGCCTCGTCGACGCCAACGAGTGCCGCGTAAACGGCGTCAACGACGGCTCGGCGCACCTGCTCGTGCTCGGCTTCGAAAGCGCGCATTACGATCTGGGGCCGCACCTGGCGCGCGCGCTCGAGATCGCGCGCGACCATGGCGGCACGATCGATGGCGGCAACAGCGAAGGCGCCGTCGCCGCTTGGCGCAACGCCTTCATCCGCATGCCCTACTTCCGCGAGGTGATCACGCCTTGGGCCGTCATCAACGACACCTTCGAAACCGCGATCACCTGGGACCGCTTCCCCGCCTTCCATCGCGCGATCATGGCGGCGACCGAAGACGCGATCGCGGCGGCGACCGGCCGGAAAGGCCTCGTCACCTGCCGCTTCACCCATGTCTATCCGGATGGGCCCGCGCCTTATTACAGCTTCCACGCCAAAGGCGAGCGGCGCGCGCTGTTGAAACAGTGGATGCAGATCAAGAAGGCAGCGTCCGATGCCGTCATTGCCAATGGCGGCACGATCACCCATCGCCACGCGGTCGGCCGCGACCACATGAGATGGTACGAGCGCCAGCGCCCCAAGCTGTTCGGCGCGGCGCTGGCGGCGGCGAAGTCGGTCCTCGATCCGGCCGGGGTCATGAACCCCGGCGTCATCGTGCGGTAGCGGCGCGATGCGCATCGCCGTGATCGGGGCCACGGGCGTTCTCGGCCGGCATTTGGTGCCGCGCCTGATCGAGCGCGGCCATGCCGTGTGCGCCACCGCGCGCAAGGAGGCCGATCTCGACCGGCTGAAGCGGCTCGGCGCCGAGGCCGTGCCGGCCGATATCCTGGAGCCCGTGAGCCTGCGCGCGGCGGTGGTCAATTGCGACGCCGCCATCCATGCCGCCACCTCGATCCGGAAAGCCACCGGCGGCGGCGATTGGGCGGTCAACGACCGCATCCGCCGCGAGGGCACGGCCAATCTCCTCGCCGCCTGCCGCGCCGAGCGCGTGCGCCGCTACGTGCAGCAGAGCATCGCGATGCTGCACATCGCGAGCGATGCGCGGCCGCAGACCGAGGAGGACCCCGTCGGCGTCTACGACCGCATCCGCTCGGCGCTCGACATGGAGCAGCTCGTGGCCGCGGCGCCGCTCGATTGGTGCATCGTGCGCGGCGGCGCCTTCTATGGGCCCGGCACCGGCCGCGCCGAGGCCTGGCGCAGCCAGGCGCGCGGCGGCGTCTTGACGCTTCCCGGCGACGGCAACGGGTTTCTCTCGCTGATCCATGTCGCCGACATGGCCTCGGCCATGGCTTTGGTCGCCGAGCGCGGCCAGCCCGGGCAGGTCTATATCGCCGCCGACGACCAGCCCGCCACCTACCGCGATCTCCTGGGCTATGTCGCCGCCATCGAGGGCGCCGGACCGCCGGCGACGGGCGGGCCTCTGATGCTGCCCTCATTCCGCGTATCTAACGCAAAGTTAAAGGCTTTGGGCTGGGCTCCCGCCTATCCGAGCTTCCGCTCGGGCCTCGCCGCTTAGGGCATTCCGGCAGCGACAAATCGGCCTCTGTTGCCCAAACCGAATGGCGGAATAATCTTCGCCGACACGGCGTTCACCCAGGGGTGGGAGGAACACGCCCTTATGGATTACGAAGCATTTTTCGCCGAGCGCATCGGGGCGCTCAAGGCCGAGGGCCGCTACCGCGTCTTCGCCGACCTCGAGCGCATCGCCGGCCGCTTCCCGCGCGCCCATTGGCACGGGCCCAAGGGCATGCGCGAGGTGACGGTCTGGTGCTCGAACGACTATCTCGGCATGGGCCAGCACCCGGCGGTGATCGCCGCCATGCACGAGGCGCTCGACAAGTGCGGCGCCGGCGCCGGCGGCACGCGCAACATCTCCGGCACCAACCACTACCACGTGCTGCTCGAGCGGGAGCTTGCCGATCTCCACGGGAAGGAAGCCGGGCTTCTCTTCACCTCGGGCTACAATTCCAACGAGGCCGCGCTGTCGGTGCTGCTCGCGCTGCTGCCCGATTGCGTCGTCATCTCCGACGAGCTCAATCACGCCTCGATGATCCACGGCATGCGCTCGGCCAAGTGCGAAAAGCGCATCTTCCGCCACAACGACGGCGCGCACCTCGAGGAGATCCTGAAGGGCCTCGATCCCGCGCGGCCCAAGATCGTCGCCTTCGAATCGGTCTACTCGATGGACGGCGACATCGCTCCCATCGCCGAGCTCTGCGACATCGCCGAGAAATACGGCGCGATGACCTATCTCGACGAGGTGCACGCGGTCGGCCTCTACGGCAAGCGCGGCGGCGGCGTCTCCGAGCGCGACGGCGTCGCCCATCGCCTCACCATCATCGAAGGCACGCTCGCCAAGGCCATCGGCGTGATGGGCGGCTATATCACCGGCTCCAACGCCGTCGTCGACGCCGTCCGGAGCTACGGCTCGGCCTTCATATTCACGACCGCGCTGCCGCCCGCCGTGGCGGCCGGGGCGCTGGCCAGCGTGCGCCATTTGAAGGCGAACAACGCCGTGCGCGAGAGCCATCAGGAGCGCGCGGCACGCTTGAAGCACCTCCTCCGCCTCGCCGGCTTGCCGGTGATGCCGAGCCAAAGCCACATCGTGCCCGTGCTGGTCGGCGACGCGCGCCTCTGCAAGGCGGCAAGCGATCGCCTGCTCGCGGAGCACGCGATCTACGTGCAGCCGATCAACTACCCGACCGTGCCGCGCGGCCAGGAGCGCCTGCGCTTCACGCCGACGCCGTTCCACTCCGACCAGGACATGGACCGGCTGGTGGCCGCACTTTATCGTGTCTGGCGCGATCTCGGCTTGACCTTGCAGAAAGCGGCCTGAGGTATCGCGGCATGTTCCGCGACAAGACACTCATCCCGACCGAGGCGATCCGCGTGTTGGCGCTGGGCCTCATCGCCAGCCGCCCGCGCCGCTACGGCGAGCTCGCGCAGGAGCTGCGCCGCTTCATCGGCCTCGTGCTCGGGCCCTCGCTCGACATGCTGGCGCCTTCGCTCGAGCTCTTGCGCTTCGAAGGCCTCGCCGCGGCCGGGGGCGACGGCCCCGACGCCGCGCTCTCGATCACCGAGAAAGGCCGCGCCGAACTCATGAACCTCTTGCGCGCCAACGTCCGCGCGCCGGTGAACGATACGAACCGGCTCGTCATCGCGCTGAAGTTCCGCTTCCTCCACCTCCTCCCGCCCGACGAGCAGAAGACGCAGCTCGCCCTCCTCGCCGATCTCTACGAAACCGAGCGCGGCCGCCTCGAAGAGCTCCGCGCCCAGGATGTCGATACCACTTTCGCCGCCTGGCTCGACCACGAGATTGCGCTCATGGGCGAGCGGATCGGGTGGCTTCGTCATCGCAAAGAGTTGCTTTAGCTAACTCCGCTCGCGATCTTGGAGCTGACGCTCGTCGACGGATCGCATCTGGAAATACCCGTGCCGATTTTCTACCTTCTGGCATCATCCGCCCGCAGAGACGCAGCAAAGGCGGCGAAATCCTTTGCGATGAATCCGACGGAGTCTGGGTAGAACTCGTGCAGCCAAATCACGATTGCTGGATTTGGATGATCTTTGCTTGAACGATAATCGAAGCAGAGGTGATCGCCCGAGCCGTTGTCGGCGAAAGCAACTAGGCCCTCGGGAAAGTGCGGCGGCGAATTGATCAGCCTCAGAAAGTTGTCGAATTGCATCTCGCGCTGGCGCGCGCCGTCGGAAGACGCGTTCGCCACCCGGTCACTGATCCGAGGACGACCCGAATTGTCCTGCCGCCACACCTGTTCACGCCGTCGCCGATCGAATTCTCGGTGCGCGATCGCAAAGGGATTTTCGACGAAATTCGGGCTTCGTGCGGGCCCCAAGATGCGCGGTTCGTCCGGGTCCCACGCGCTTCGCAGGCGGCTGTTCTCTGCCGTCCTGTCGGCCGCCGCGTCCGCGACCCGCGCAGGGGCAAGACCGCTATAGGGCTGGCGTTCCGATCCGCGTGCCGTTTCCAAGGATCGGTTGATCGCCGCATGGGTTGGCCCGCCCGGCAGCAGGGCGCCGTCGACATCGAGCCCATTGTTCCCTTGGAACGACTTCACCGTCGCATCGAAGCGATTGTCCCAGGCGCCCGAGAGCGCCGCATCGCCTGCGCCAGGGAGGCCGATATCCATGAGCGAGTTGCCGACATTCGCAACGTCTTCGGCATCATTCTCTTCATCGGGTCCGACCGAACCGTAGAGCTGAAGCGAGGGCACGGCACTCTCCATTGCACAACCATAGAACGAGCTTCCTTTACCATGACATAGGATTATTGTCGGGAACAAAGATGGTGCAAAAATCGTGCGCCTCGCCGATGCGCCATGACGCCGTCTCGGCTATAGGCCGCATCCATGACATCCCCACCCGACCGCACCCCCCGCGCCCTCCTGCGCTCCTTGTTCGACGCCGCCGTCGCTGCGGCGCATCCGAAGCTTTGCGTGCCGCCGCATCTGCCGGCGCCGCCTGCGACGGGCCGCACGATCGTGGTCGGCGCCGGCAAGGCGTCGGCGGCGATGGCGCGCGCGGTCGAGGATCACTGGCACGGCCCCCTTTCGGGCCTCGTCGTCACGCGCGACGGCTACGGAATGCCGTGCCTCAAGATCGAGATGATCGAGGCCGCACATCCGGTGCCCGACGAGCGCGGGCGTGCCGCGGCCGGGCGCATGCTGGAGCTGGTGCGCACCGCCAAGCCTGACGATCTGGTGCTGTGCGTGATGTCGGGCGGCGCCTCGGCGCTGCTCGCCTTGCCCGCGCCGGGCATCGCCCTTGCCGACAAGCAGGCGACGACGCGGGCGCTCCTCAAGAGCGGCGCCACGATCCACGAGATCAATTGCGTGCGGAAGCATCTCTCGGCGATCAAGGGCGGGCGCCTTGCCGCGGCTTCGCCGGCACGGATGCTAACGCTCGCGATCTCGGACGTCGTCGGCGACGATCCCTCGGTGATCGGCTCAGGGCCGACGGTGCCCGATCCCAGCACCTTCGCCGATGCGCGCGCGATCCTGGCCAAGTACGCGATCGAGCTGGCGCCGGCCGTGCGCGCCCATCTCGCGGCGGCGGTGGAGGAAACGCCAAAACCCGGCGATCCGCGCTTGGCGCGCGCCGAATTTCGCCTGGTCGCCGCGCCCAAGGACGCGCTCGAAGCCGCCGCCGCGAAAGCGCGCGAGCTCGGTATCGAGCCGATTCTGCTCGGCGACGCCGTCGAGGGCGAGGCGCGCGAGGTCGGCGCCGCGCATGCCGCGCTGGCGCGCAAGACCGCGGCCGAGCCGAACCGCGCCAAGCCTTGCGTGATCCTCTCGGGCGGCGAGCTTACCGTCACGATCAAGGGGCGCGGCCGCGGTGGGCCGGGCACCGAGTACTTGCTCGGCCTCGCGCTGGCGTTGAAGGGCGCGCGCAACATCCACGCGCTCGCCGCCGACACCGACGGCATCGACGGCAGCGAGGACAATGCCGGTGCCGTGGTCGTTCCCGACACGCTCGCCCGTGCCCGCGATTTCACGCTCGACGCCGCGGCCTGCCTCGCCGCCAACGACGCCTACTCCTTCTTCCGCGCGCTCGGTGATCTCCTCGTCACCGGCCCCACCTTCACCAACGTCAACGACTTCCGCGCGATTCTAATAATTTGAAACACGGAGGGCACGGAGGGCACGGAGAGGAATGAATGCGCCATGCGCAACCCAGTCAAACACGAACTCAGCGGGAGAATACTGACCGAGCGCATACTTGGATTCGCGATCAGAGTGCACCGAGCGCTCGGTCCGGGCTTGCTCGAATCGCTCTACGAGGAATGTCTGTGCCACGAGCTGGCCAATGCAGCGGTTTCGTTCACACGCCAACAGCCGATTCCCGTCGTCTATGACGGCGTCGAGCTTGAGTGCGGATTTCGAGCCGACATTATTGTGCACGGACGTGTGCTCGTTGAAATCAAGTCGACCGACCGCTTTGCGCCCATTCACGAGGCACAGATCCCGACATATCTTCGCGTTGCGAAGCTGAAAGTCGGACTGCTTCTGAACTTCATTCGGCACGGATGATTGACGGCATGAAACGTATGGTGCTCTAGAACGAAGTCGGGATTGAATCTTCGTGTCCTCCGTGTTCTCCGTGTTCTCCGTGTTTCAATTCCTACATTGAGGTCGAGCAGGCCGAATGATCCAGCGCCGTGCCGCCAAGATCATCGCGACCCTCGGGCCGGCGTCGTCGACTCCGGACCGGATCAAGGCGCTGCATGCGGCGGGGGCCGATCTCTTCCGGCTCAATTTCAGCCACGGCGAGCGCGCTGATCATCGCGCGCGCTACGATGCGGTGCGGAAGCTCGAGCGCGAGCTCGCGCGGCCGATCGGCATTCTCGTCGATCTCCAGGGGCCCAAGATCCGCGTCGGCAAGTTCGCGAGCGGCAAGGTCGTGCTTGGCGAGGGCAAGCCGCTGCGGCTCGATCTTGACGCCGAGCCCGGCGACGGCCGCCGCGCGCCGCTGCCCCACCCCGAAGTGTTCGCGGCGATGAAGCCGGGGCAGCTCGTGCTGCTCGACGACGGCCGCTTGCGCTTGCGGGTCGAGAAGGTCGGCGCCGATTTCGCCGAGACCACGGTCGTCACCGGCGGCGCCCTGAGCGAGAGGAAGGGCGTCAATCTGCCCGGCGCGATCCTCCCGCTCTCGGCGCTAACCGAGAAGGATTTGCGCGACCTCGATTTCGCGCTTTCGATTGGCGCCGACTGGATCGCGCTTTCCTTCGTCCAGCGGCCGGATGACGTGGCCGAGCTAAGGAAGCTCGTCGGCAACCGCGCCGCCATCATGTCGAAGATCGAAAAGCCGCAGGCGCTCGACCGGCTCAACGAGATCGTCGATCTCTCCGACGCCGTGATGGTGGCGCGCGGCGATCTCGGCGTGGAGCTGCCGCCCGAGGATGTGCCCAGCCTGCAGAAGGAGATCGTGCGCGCGGGCCGCAAGGCGGGGAAGCCCGTCGTCGTCGCAACGCAAATGCTCGATTCCATGATACGCGATCCGGCGCCGACGCGGGCCGAGGCCTCCGACGTCGCCAACGCGGTCTACGAAGGCGCCGATGCCGTGATGCTCTCGGCCGAGACCGCGAGCGGCGCCTACCCGGTCGAGTCGGTCGAGATGATGGCGCGCATCATCCGTCGCGTGGAGCAGGATCCCGCTTATCGCATGATGATGGATGCGTCGCACCCGCCGCCGCAGGCGACGGCTTCGGACGCGATCACGCTCGCCGCGCGCGAAGTCGCCGTCACCATCGCCGCCGCCTGCATCGTCACCTACACGAGCTCGGGCTCGACCGCGCAGCGCGCTTCGCGCGAGCGCCCCCCGGTGCCGATCCTCTGCCTCACCGGCCGCACCCAGACGGCGCGGCGCATGACCCTGGCCTGGGGCGTCCATTGCTTCTTCAGCCACGACGTCTCGGACATCGACGAGATGGTCCGCTATGCGCAGGATTCGGCCAAGGCCAACGGCATCGCCAAGAGCGGCGAGCGCATCGTGATCACCGCCGGCATGCCCTTCGGCACTCCCGGCGCCACCAACATGCTGCGCGTGGCGTGGGTGGATTGAGGGTTCAGGCCTCGACCGTCGCCGGAACGGGCTCGGCCGCCGCGGCGTAGGGCCGGCACCAGGTTTCGCGCACGCGCAGCGCGGCGATGAAGCCGGCGATCGGCAGCGCGGGCAGGACGAGGAAGGCGAGGCGATAGGCTTCGACGGCGTAGACGCGGGCGCCGGCGACAAGATTGCCGTCCCATTGCAGATCGAGCAGCCATCCCAGGAGCGGCTGGAACACCGCGCCGCCCAGCACCGAGCACATGTTGACGAAGCCGAGCGCGGCTCCCGTGCCGCCCTTGGCGTTGTGCTCGCGCGTCGCGGCGTAGCTGACCGCCATGCAGGCGCCGCCGAAGCCCATGAAGAAGAGCAGCACGCTGTAGGCGGTCAGCGGCAAGCCGGGGATGTAGATGGCGCCGGCGGTGGCGAAGAAGCCGGTGAGCGCGCCGGCGAGCATGGGCAGCTTCCGCCGGCCGATGCGGTCGGAGAGCCAGCCCCAGGCCGGCGCGCCGGCGGTGAAGCCGAACAGGATCGGCGCCATCACCGAGGCCGCCTCGATCTTGCCGAGGCCGTAGGCCTGCATCGTGTAGGGCACGCCCCAGAGCGCGCCGAAGGCCAGCATCGGCGCCGACATGAGCCCGGAGAAGAGCGCGATGGTGAGCGTCTGCGGGCGGCGCACGACCGTCCAAAGACCGCGCAGGACCGATTCGCCGCCGCCGGCGTGCGGGCGCGGCGCCCGCGGCGCGGGTCCGTCGCGGATGACGAGCCAGCTCGCCGCCGCCAGCACGAGGGCCGCCGCCGCGAGCGCCGTCATCGCCTCGCGCCAGCCCGCGCTTTCAACGATCATCGCGAGCGGCGCCTGGCCCGCGATGCCGCCCAAAAGGCCGATCCCCATGCCGAGGCCGGAGAACATCGCGAAGCGCCGCGGCGGGAACCAGGCCGAGGCGAGCACGAGGCTGCCGAGGAACGCGAAGGCAACGCCGCCGCCGATCAACAGCCGCCCCAGATACGCGACCTCGATGGAGGGCGCCGCCGCGAACAGCGCGCAGCCGAGGGCCGTCACGAACGCCGCGAGGGAAAGGGCGCGGCGCGGGCCCCAGCGGTCCATCGCGAGCCCAGCCGGCGCCTGAAGAATCGCGTAGGTGTAGAAATAGAGGCCCGAGAGCGTGCCGAGCAGCGCGCCGCCGACTTGGAATTCCGCCATCAGCGGCTCGACCATGACGCTCGGCGAGACGCGGAGCACCCAGGCGAAGAAGAAACCGAACGCGGCCAGCGACCAGGCTGCGAGGCCGAGCAGCGGAATGGCGCGGGTCGCCGCCGTCATGCGGCGACGCCCGCGGCGACCGCCTCGGCGTCCGCTTCGGCGGCTGCATCGCGCCGCGAACCCCGATGCGCGATCCAGATGCCGACAAGGATGACGACGCTGCCCGCGATTTCGGCCGGCCCCAGGTGTTCGCCCAGCAGCAGCCAGGCGAAGACCGCGGCGGCGATGGGCTGGATGAAGGTGCCGAGCGCCGTGAACTGCGGCGAAAGATGTGCGAACGCAAAGGCGATGGCGCCCTGCCCGCCGACATGGACGAGCAGGCTGATGCCGAGCAGCGGCGCCCAGCCGAGCGGCGTGGCGGGGAATAGTGTTTCGCCGCGCAGGATTGCGACCGGCAATATTACGGCCGCGCAGACCAGCGAGCTCCAGGTCACGATGGTGAAGGTCGGCAGGCGCGGCCGCAGATGCGCGACGATGAGGAAATAGCCGCCGTAGAACACCGCCGCGAGCAGCGCGAGGGCGTCGCCGAGCAGGCGCGAGGCGGCCAAGCGGAAGCTCACGCCCATCAGCAAGGCGGCGCCAGCGAGCGTTACCGCCATGCCGAGAATGAACAGCCAGCCGATGCGGCGCTTGAAGATGAGCCAGGCGCCAACCGCGACGAAGATCGTCGAGACGTTGCCGATGAAGGTGGCGTTCGAGATCGTCGTCAGCAGCAGCGCCGGATGCCAGGCCGCGATGTCGGCCGCGAACAGCACGCCGCTGGCCACGAGCCAGAGCTTGTCGTTGCGCGTGGTCTTCGCCGCGATCTGGGCCTTGGCCGCGGGGACCAGGAACGGCAGCAGCCATAGCACCGCGCCGGCGATGCCCATGCGATAGACGCCGGTGGCCATCGGCCCGGTCTCGGACCAGCGCACGAAGATGCCCGAGAAGCCGATCGTGATCGCACCCGCGAACAGGGCCAGCAGCGCCCAGCGCCCCGCATCGGCGCGTGGCCCGGGCGGCGCGGCGATCGCGGAGGCCCTCGTTCGAGACATGGCGGGAAATCGGCGTGCGGTGGCCGCACTTTCTACGCCGCTGAAGCGGCCCGGGGCCATGCCGCCAATGTCGCGGCAGGACCGACATTCGTCCCGCGCATGGCAATGCCGCGGCCGCCGCAATTGTCTCGACATAATCGCGCCGCCGTGCCGCCAATCCCGCGCAATCGCAGTATCTCCGGAAATTCAGGAACGGCGAGTTATGCCGTCCGGAACCCCGGCCCGATGGCAAAGCTGCAGCCAGTTCCCTATTGTCGCTCGCGGCGAATGGAGTTCGCTCATGGCCGAAATCCCGCGCTGGCACATCGTCGGAGACTGGTTCGACAATTGCAGTTGCGCCGTCGCGTGCCCCTGCACCTTCGC
>DATBLL010000036.1:0-24692 GCA_036555425.1 Alphaproteobacteria bacterium
GAGGGCAAGGCCGTCGGCTGGTTTCAGGGCCGGATGGAGTTCGGCCCGCGCGCCCTCGGCAATCGCTCGATCCTCGGCGATCCGCGCTCCGAGACGATGCAGAAGACGCTGAACCTCAAGGTCAAGTACCGCGAGAGCTTCCGCCCCTTTGCGCCCTCGGTGCTGCGCGAGAAGGTCGCCGACTGGTTCGAGCTCGACGACGACAGTCCCTACATGCTGCTGGTCGCCGACGTCGTGCAGGAGCGGCGGCGGCTGATGAACGAGGACGAGCGGGCGCTGTTCGGCATCGACAAGCTCAACGTGCCGCGCTCCGACATCCCCGCCGTCACGCACGTCGACTTCTCGGCGCGCATCCAGTCCGTGCACGCCGAGACCAACCCGCGCTTCCACGCGCTGTTAAAGGCGTGGAAGGCGCGCACCGGCTGCTCGGTGCTGGTCAACACCAGCTTCAACGTGCGCGGCGAGCCCATCGTGTGCACGCCCGAAGACGCCTTTCGCTGCTTCATGGGCACGGAGATGGAGACGCTCGTCGCCGGAAATTGCCTGCTGCGCAAAGAGCGGCAGAACCCGGCGCTGGCCAAGGACTACAAGCACAAGTTCGAGCTCGACTAGAAGCTCGTCCTGCCGCGCGCTTCGCGGCGAACTGGGCAAGGCACATCGAAACGTGCGAGCGATACGAAGGCCGTTCCAAGCTTCGTCGGTCCGAGTGGCTTGAATGCCCGGATTCCGGCTCCGGGAATTGCCCGAGTGCGCCGGCGGTCTCTCGGCAAATCAGTCGGAACCAAGGGTCAGCTACTGGCCGATCGGTTGGGGCTGGCCCCAGGCGACGCCGCCGAAGGATTGCATCGCGAAATATGTTCCGCCCTCGCGCCGGCTGAAGCGGACGGCGATCCGTGCCCGGCCGCCATCGCTCCAGCGCGCGAAGAAAATGCGCCACTGGCGGTAATAGAGTATTTCGCTCCGTCCGGTATCGACCACCTGAGCATAGGGCCGGCCTTGATCGGCCAGCCAGCGAGCGATCAAGAAGGCCGCGCGATAGGAATCGCCGCGCCAGACTCCCGGGCCGGGTTCGTATCCTTGCGGTGGATAGCCCGGGCGAAAACGCACTTGCCAGGCAAGGTATTCCTGCGGATAGGCCTGCGGCCTCTTTTCGAGACCTTTGCGCTCGGACTCGGCGATGGGGCGGCAGCTTCCTCCCCACCGATCCCGCACCCATTCGACCTAACCCGGGCTGGGATTCTCCATTCGATAGACCGGACCGAACGGCGTTCCGTTGGCGTGGAAACATTGAGCCGCCTGCGCGGACGCGTCTCCGGCAAACCCGAAAACGAGCAGTCCGGCGGCGATGATTGACGAATACCGCATCCCGATTTCTCCCCGGCGCGGCCACTGCCGCAGCCTCCACTTGGCCGATACACCCCTATACGGAACCTTGCCGCACCTTAACACCTCATGGCAAATGCCGACCCCGTGGACCATCGCGCCGGCCGCGAAATCCCGCGCGCGCTCGATAGGGACGACCGAAGGCCGGCGGCCAGCCACGCGATCCGGCGCCCTTGCTCGCATCCTCGCGACATTTGGGCCTATCGCGCGACGGTGCCCGTTCGGCTGAGGTTGTCGTATTCCGCCGCCTCGATGGTAAGGTGCGCTTCATGAGTCAAACGACGAACTATCTGTGCTGGTGCAACGGCATTTCCGCCGAGACGTTCACGGCGGCGATTCGCGCCAATCCGAGAGCGGACCTCTATGAAATCGCGCGCTCGGTGAATCTGGGCACCAAGTGCACGAGCTGCCTCGCCGACGTCGAGGACCTTTATATCTCGCTGTTCCAGTCGGCCGAGAGGCCCGACATGCGCGTCCCGCGCGACGAGCGCCTTCCGCTGCGGCGCCGGCTCTGGCGCTTCATCGACCGCTTGTCGCCCAAAGTGAACGTATCGGTGCGGCACTTGGCGCCGGTTATTCGCGCCCCGGGCGTGCGGACCGTGGTGTCGCTGGCCAATTCGGTGGCGAAAAAGATCGGACCGGTCAGCGCGCAGGCCGATGTGAGCGTCGCCGTTCGCGACGCCGGGGGAGCCGTACGCCACCGGTTCGAGACGCGGCTGCGACCGGGCGAGCGTACGGACGTGGTTGCGTCCGATCATCTTGCCGGCGCCGAATCGATAGGAACGGCGTGCGTGTCGATCCTGCCGAGGGGCGGCGGCGTGACTGGCACGCTGCGGCCGCATTTCAGGGTCGAGTGCCGGGCGGCGGCCGGGTCAGTACATACGCAAGGCGCGACGGGTGCGCTCAGCGCCTTTCATCTGACGCCGCGCGGGGCTCCGGGCGAGCGGCAATCCGTCTTCCTGATGAATTGCACGGGCCGGCGGAATGTCGCCAAGGCAGTGTTCACGCCTCATGGCGGGCCTTCGCGTCAGGCAGCGGTGCCGTTGGCGCCGAACGGCGCGGCATGGTGGCATTTGCCGGCCGACGGAGCGGATCACACGGAACTGCGCGAAGTCGTCATCGTCGGCGAGCGCAATTTCAAATCCTATTTCGTGGTCGGTACCGCCGGCTTCGACCGCATCTCGCTGGATCATCTCTGATACCGCCGATGGGCTTCCGTTTCCTCTTTCCGCAGATCTCGGTCGGGCCGAATACCGAGAACGACCTCATCCAGACGATTCCGGGCGACCGGCTGGCCGATCTGGTCGGCCGGAAGTCGTTTGCCATTCTGATCGAGCGCTCGGTCTACGCGCGCGGTCGCGTCCTCTCCACGCAACGGCACGAGGTCGCCTGGAATGGCGCCGCTTGGTCCGACCCCGGCGCGTTTCAATTCCGGCTCGCCGCCGCGCCGGCGTTCGACTGGCGCGACCCTGCCAATCTCGCGTTCCTCGAAACCGGCATCTCCATGCTCTCGGACGGAGAATTCGCCGCGCCCGACGGGCTGGCGTTCTACAGCTCCTACCCCGCGGCAAGCGGCAAGACTTACTTCAGCGACAACGCGCTGAAGTACGGCGAGCGCAATGTCATCGCCACGCATCTGCGCTTCGGCGTGCTCGTCGCGTGCTATCCGAACATCCTCATCGACCTCGATCGCGACATCACAGAATCGATCCTCTTCCTCAACCCCTATCGCTCCACGGTCTCGGGGACGGTCGAACTCGAAGGGACGGCCGCGAGCCGAAACGTCGCGATCCCGACGCTGTCGGGGCTGCGTTTCGACCTCGCCGAGATGTTGCCGCGGGGAAGCCGGGCTTGGCAGGGCACCGTATTCGTGACCAGCAAGGCCCGCCCGGTCTTGATGTTCTGCAAGCACTCCGCGGCGCAGCCCAACGTGGTCACGACCATGGAGCACAGCCTCGCCTATTACGCGGACGACGTTCAGGTCGCGGCAACGCAGCGCGCGCGTGCGCTGTTCGGCCAGCACGTTCTGCGACGAATCGAGGAATGGCGGGGGCGCCGCGCCGCCCTCAAGCGCGCGCTCGCGCCACGCTGAGGATTCGTCAGGCGAGGGCGAACTTGGCGAGCCGCTGATAATGCAGCGGGAAGCCGGGTGGAATCTCGCGCGGCGGCAGGCGGTCGGACACGTTCTCGACCCGCATGCCGTATTTGGCGGCGACGCGCTCGAAGAACGCGAAATTGTAGCACCAGTCCTTGTGCGTATAGCGCTCCATCGTCTGCGCCGCATTTTCGGTGTAGGAGCAGAGGAACAAAGACTTGGCGTGCATCATCTTGGCCGTATTGCCGATGATTTCCTCCGCGTCTTCCGGCGGGACGTGCGTGATCACGGCGAAGTTGTAAATGAAGTCGACCTTCTCGCCGTTCATCCATTCCATCCGGTTGTCCGGATTGACGATGAAGCGTGGCCGCTTCGACTCGAGCAGGCCCAAATCCTTGATGCGCTGCCGGCACAGCTCGATTTGATAAGACGAAGCATCGTTGCCGGAATACTTGTCGGCATCGAGGTAGGCGACGAAGAATTGCGCCGAGCGACCGCGGCCGGTTCCGAATTCGTGCAGACGGTGATGCGGCTGCATCCCGAACGACTTGCAGATGTCGAGATCGTTGACGCCCGAATCGAGGAACGCCCGCGCGGCGGGGTTGGAATCGTCCATCGATTCGGTCTGCTCATTCTTGTACTTCGCGTACCACCGCATGTAATTCTCGCCCTTCGCCTTGGCGATTTCCTGATCGAGGATATTCGCCGGCGAGAACGAGAAACGGACGTCCATCGAGCGGTACTGGCCGCGCAGCTTCTTGCGGATGGGCTCGGGGATGAAGGGACGGGTCAGCCGCAGCACCGACATGGCGGCGCGCAACGCATGCTTGAGCGCCGTCAGATAGGCAACACGAAGCGGATTCGACATGCCGGATAAGGTCCCGCTGGGAAAATTGCGTGCGAGAGAAGGATTTGACGCGGGCGGCATTGGTGACAAAGCGGCATGGTCAGTCAACCTTTTTCCAGCCGCGCTAAACCGCACTCATCGGCCACCACCCATACCGTTCACGGGATGAACACTTGACATTGTTCATGGGATGAACATAAGACATTTCCGCCGTCCGGCCGGTGCGATCGATGCACCCGGCCTGCGGTAGCGTTGGCCGATCGCGGCCGTCGGGCCGCCTATCTTTCGCCCTTCGCCGATCCGCCTGAACCCCCTCAAATTGTGCACCTCGCGCCCACGTACCTCGCTCGCTGGAGGCGCGATTCCGTCTCCGCGATCGCGACCGCGTCGCTAAGATGCGCTTGTTCGGCAAAGATCCCGACGCAGACGTAATCGTCGTCGCCGAGATTGGCGTCAATCACGAGGGCGACCCCGACGCGGCGCTCGCGCTGCTCAAAGCGGCGTGCGCGGTGGGCGCGCACGCGGCGAAGCTGCAAACCTACACGCCCTCGCGCTATGCCTCGGCCTCGGACCCGGCGCGGCTGGCCCGCGTGACGAAATTCGCGCTCGACCCCGCCGCTCACCGCCGATTGGCCAAGGCGGCTGCCGAGATGGGGCTGCCGCTGTTTTCCACGGCGGTGACCGAGGACGTCGTGCCGTTACTCGATAGCCTCTTCCCGGTCATCAAGATCGCGAGCGGCGACATCACGTTCGAGCCCGTCATCCGTGCCGCCGCGCGGACCGGCAAGCCGGTGATCCTTTCGACCGGGCTCGCGACGATGGGCGAAGTCGAACAAGCGGTCGGCTGGGTGCGCGCCGAGGTGGGCGCGGACGCGCTGCGCGAGCGGCTGCTGCTCATGCACTGCGTCTCGGCCTATCCGACGCCGCCGGAGCAGGCGAACCTCCTCAGCATTCCCTATCTCGCCTCGCGGACCGGCCTGCGCGTCGGGTATTCCAATCACGTTCTCGGGCTCGACGCATGCTTCGCCGCGATCGCGCTCGGCGCTTGCGTGATCGAGGCGCACTTCACCGACCGCCGCAGCGGACGCACGTTCCGCGACCACGAGCTCTCGCTCGAACCCGGCGAACTCGCGCAACTCGTGCAGGCGGCGCCGCGGTGGCGCGCGATGCGCGGCGGCGTGGAAAAGGCGCCGCAGCCCTGCGAGATCGCCAACCGCGAGATCATCCGCAAAGGGCTGGTGGCGGCACGGCCCCTGGCGGCGGGCACCGTCCTCGCGCCGTCCGATCTTGCCTACTCCCGCCCGGCGACGGAATTCGCCGCGACGGATCTCGACCGGCTGGTTGGCCGGCGCCTGAAAGCCGCGGTCGGCGCCGGCGAACTGATCCGGCGGCAGAACGTCGACTAGCGCCGTGTGCGGAATCGCCGGAATTCTGGGGCCGCGCGCCCCCTCGCCGGAAACCGTCGCGCACACGCTGCGGCTCATGGGGCGCCGGGGCCCCGACGGCACCGGCACTTGGCAGGGCACGGTCGGCAACAACAGCCTGACGCTGCTGCATTCTCGACTCGCCATCATCGATCTCAACGCGCGGGCCAACCAGCCGCTCCGCGCCGCGGATTGCGTGCTCGTCACCAATGGCGAGATCTACAACTACCGCGAACTGCGGGACGAGCTTCGCGCGAGCGGCCATCGCTTCGACACCGAATCGGACAGCGAAGTCATTATCCGCGCCTACCGCCAATGGGGCGCCGGCTGCTTGACGCGTTTCGAGGGTATGTGGGCCTTCGCGTTGTTCGACGAGCGCAACCGGCGCCTTTGGCTCAGCCGCGACCGCTTCGGCGAGAAGCCGCTTTACACCATGCAGTCCGGTGGCAGCCTCTATTTCGGCTCGGAGGTAAAATTCCTGGCCGCGCTCGCGGGCGAAGCGCCGCCGGTGAACGAACGCCAGGTGCGGCGCTATCTGTTCAACGGATACAGGGCGCTGAACAAAGGAAACCCGCCGGAGACATTCTTCCGCGGCGTGCATGAGTTTCCGGCGGCCTCATCGGCCATGATCCGCGAGCCCGGCGCGCCCGAGGCGCAGCGGTATTGGGCGCTCGTCCCTGCGCCGCAGCGGATGCCGCGCGCCGATGCGGTCGAAGGCGCGCGCGAGCGCCTGTTGCGCGCGACCGAGCTTGCGATGCGCGCCGACGTGCCGGTCTCCTTCTGCTTGAGCGGCGGCGTCGATTCGGGCGCGCTCGTCTCACTCGCCGTGCGGCGGCTCAATTGCGGCGTCCATACCTTCTCGATCATCGACTCGGACGAGCGCTACGACGAACGCGAAAACATCGCGACAGTCACATCGGCGCTCGGCTGCCGCCACACCGCGATCGAGACGAGCCGCAAGGGTTTCCTCGAGCGGCTCGAGCGCCAGGTTGCCTACCACGATTCTCCGGTCGCGACGATCTCCTACTACGTCCACGACTTCCTGTCCGAGGCAATCCGGGCCGAGGGATACAAGGTCGCCATCTCCGGCACCGCCGCCGACGAGATCTTCACCGGATATTACAATCACTACGCCTATTGGCTCGCGGGGCGGGCCAACGACCCCGAGTGGCCGGCGCTGGTCGCAGAGTGGCGCGATGGCTACGGCGCCGCGGTGCGCAATCCGCTGCTCAAGGATCCGCTCTATTTCGCGAATAACCCCGGCGACCGCGATCACCTCTACAGCGATGCCGCCCGATTCTCTTCGCTCACCGTGGACGGGCCAATAGAGCCGCCGAGTGAGGAACGGTACGCGGACGAGCTGCTGCGCAATCGGATGCTCAACGAGCTGTTCCACGAGAGCGTCCCGGTATTCCTGCACGAGGACGATCTCAACTCGATGTCGCATTCCGTCGAGAACCGATCGCCGTTCCTCAACAGCGCGCTGGTGGAATTCATGTTCACCGTGCCGAGCGAGCATCTCGTGCACCGCGGCTATGCCAAATCCGTGTTGCGCGACGCGGTGGCCGGCATCCTGCCCGAGCCGGTGCGCGCCAACCGCGAGAAGAAGGGCTTCAACGCATCGATCCTGTCGCTGGTCGATACGCGCGATTCGTCGGCGCGCGAAAGCCTCCTGGCGGAGGGCTCGCCGATCTTCGACTACGTCGCGCGCGACAAGTTCGCCGCGCTGCTCGACGACGGCGATTTTCGCGACAACGCCGGCAGCAAGTTCCTGTTCTCGGTGGTGTCGGCCAAGGCGTTTCTCGAATCCGACCTCGCGCGCGGCCACGTGCCCGCCGCGGCATGAGTACGATGCAGCGCGTCGGCATCGTCGATTACGGCATGGGCAACCTGGTCTCCGTGGCCGGCGCCGTCGAATATCTCGGTTACGAGGCGGTCGTGAGCCACGATCCCCGCGCGCTTGCAGAGACGGACCGGCTCATCCTTCCGGGCGTCGGCGCCTTCCCCGACGCGATGCGCAATCTGCATGCGCGCGGCCTGGTCGATGCGCTCGGGGACCTGGTGCGGCGCCGAGGCACGCCGCTGCTCGGCATCTGCCTCGGCGCGCAACTGCTCGCGCGCGAAAGCGAGGAGTTCGGCCGCCACGCGGGGCTCGGCTGGCTCGACGCGACCGTGTCGCGGTTGCGCCCCAACGACCCGGCGCTGCGCGTGCCGCATGTCGGCTGGAATGGGATCCGCAAGATACGCGACGGCGTTCTGCTGAAAGGCGTGCCCGACGACGCGCTCTTCTACTACGTGCACAGCTACTGCATCGGCGATGCGCCTGCCGGCAACGTGCTTTGCGAGTGCGACTACGGCGCGCGCTTCGCGGCGGTGCTCGAATCCGGCCGCGTCTTCGCGACGCAATTCCATCCCGAGAAGAGCCAGCAGCACGGTCTCACCATGCTGCGCAACTTCCTCTCCGTGCATTGATGGATGCTGCACCAGCGCCTGATTACCGTGCTGACCTTCAACGACGGCGTGCTTTTCCGCACCAAGCTGTTCGCGCCGGATTACCGCTACACCCACAATTTCGTCGATGCGTGGCTCGTGGACGAGATCGTGGCACTCGACATCACGCGGCCGGGCAATGGCAGCGGGACCGCGGGCCATTCCTTCGCCGCGGTCATCGGCGGCATTGCCAGGAAATGCTTCGTACCGCTGGCGGCCGGCGGCGGCATTCGCACGCTCGATGACGCGCGCCGCTTCATGGCATTGGGCGCGGACAAGGTGGTCGTGAACACGGGTGCCGTCGAGCGTCCGCGATTGATCGGCGAAATCGCGGCCCCCTATGGGTCGCAATGTGTCGTCGTTTCCATCGACGCGCGGCGCGCCGGCGATCGCTATGAAGTCTATTCGCACAACGGCACGTGCGCGACCGGGCGCGATCCCGCCGATTGGGCGGAAGAGGCTGTAGGCGAGGGGGCGGGGGAGATCCTCGTCACCTCGATCGAGCGCGACGGCTCGCTCTCGGGCTACGATCTCGATCTATGCCGCCGCGTGGCGAGCCGGGTCTCGGTTCCGGTCCTGATCGCGGGCGGGGCCGGTGCCTGGCGGCACTTCGTCGACGGCGTCGTGGAGGGCGGCGCCTCGGGCGTCTGCACCTCGAACATATACCATTTCACCGAAAGCAGCATCCGCAGCGCCAAGGCCTTCATGCGCAAGGCCGGCCTCGCCGTGCGGCTTTCTTAGCGCGCCACGCCCATGCGTCACTGCAAGCACTGCCTCATGCCCGACACGCGGCCGCGCGTGCAATTCGACGCCGAGGGCGTCTGCAACGCCTGCCGCAATGCCGAGGAGAAGGCGCGGATCGATTGGGATGCGCGGCGGCGGGAGTTTCTCGACTATGTCCGCCGCTACGGCGCCAAGTCGGGGCCTTACGACTGTATCGTGCCCTGGAGCGGCGGGAAGGATTCGAGCTACATCGCCCACCGGCTGAAATTCGAATTCGGCCTCAATCCGCTGCTCGTCACCTTCTCGCCGCTGCTGCCGAACGAGGTCGGCGCCCACAATCGGGAGCTGCTGCTGCGGCTCGGCTTCGATCACGTCATGGTGCGCCCGAATCAAAAGGTCGCGCGCCGCTTGGCGCGGCGGTTCTTCCTCGAGCGCGGAAACCCCAAGGTCGCGTGGGACGCCGGCGTCAACACGATCCCGGTGCAAATGGGCGTGAAATACGGGATCCCGCTCATCTTCTACGCCGAGCACGGCGAAAGCGAATACGGGGGGCGGGTACTGTCCGAGGAATCGCGCAAGATACGCGATCTCGCCGAAGTGCTCGAACACCAGATCGGCGACGATCCCGGAAACTGGACCGATGACGAGATCGGCGAGCGCGACTTGGCGCCCTATCTCTATCCGTCGCGCGAGGAGATCGAGCGCGTCGGGATCCGCGCGATGTATTTCGGCTATTTCTTCCGCTGGTCGATGCTCGAGAACTATCGCTACATCAAGAAGGTGATGCCGTTCGCGACCGCGTCCAAGGGCCGCACCGACGGTACGTTCACCGACTTCGACAGCCTCGACGACAAGATGGACAACCTCTACTACTACCTCCAGTTCATCAA
Source organism: Alphaproteobacteria bacterium (assembly GCA_036555425.1). GTDB lineage: Bacteria > Pseudomonadota > Alphaproteobacteria > Bin65 > Bin65 > SBBV01. The sequence continues at coordinate 9,853 of DATBLL010000036.1, forward strand.
ATTCGGGTTCGGGCGCGCGACGCGCGACGCGTGCCGCATGATTCAGAACGGGCAGATGGGCCGCGACGAGGGGCTCGATTTCGCCCGCAAGTACGACGACGAATTCCCTGAGACGCACTTCCACGACAATCTCGACTATCTCGCCCTCTCGGAGCCGGAATTCACCGAGATCGTCGACCTGCATCGCAATCAAGAGATTTGGAAGCGCGAGGGCAATCAATGGAAGCTGCGTTTCCCGCCGGCGTGACGGCGTCGTCTTGAGGGGTGGTCATGGCCGATAAGAACCGGGACACGGCCTCGAGCGGCGAGCTTGTGGTGAAGCACTACCAGGCGGTCGCCGAGGGCTATGGATCGAGATATGACACCGATGCCCTGCTCACGCGCGAGCGCTATTCCGCCAATCTGTTTCGCCTGAATTTGCTGGTCGACTGCCTCAAGGCCGCGAAGGCGAGCCGCGTGTTCGAAGTCGGCGTCGGCGACGGCATCGCGCTCGCCCTGATGGCGAAGGCAGGATTCGAGGTCAGCGGCTGCGATATCGCGCCCGCGATGGTGGAGCAGGCGAAGGCGACCTTGGCGCGGGAAAAGTTGGACCCCGCTCGCTGCTTCTTGGGCGATGTGGAGCGGATCGATACGATTCTCGCCCAAGCGCGGCCGGCCGAATTCGACGCCGTCGTCGCCGCCGGCGTGCTGCCGCATGTGGCCGACGATCTGGCGATGCTGCGCAACATCCGCGCGCTGCTGCGCCGCGGCGGCAAAGCGTTGATCGAATTCCGCAACAAGCTGTTTTCGTTGTTCACCTTCAACCGGCACACGCGCGATTTCATCCTCGACGACCTCTTGGCGGGCGTCGATCCGCGCGTGACCGCCGCGGTGCGTGAAGAGATCGAGCGCCGGTGCGCGATGGACCAGCCGGCGGCGCGCCTCGCCCGGTCCGACGGAAGCCCGGACTACGATGCGATTCGCGCGGCCTTCCACAATCCGTTCGAGCTGCCCTCGCTGTTCGGCGAAGCGGGCCTGCGCCATGTGAGGGTCCACTGGTACCATTTCCATGCCGCGCCGCCGCTGGCGGAGCCAAGGATCGGGCGCACCCTGTTCCGCAGCGAGTCCATGCGCATGGAAGGACGAACCGGCGACTGGCGCGGGATGTTCCTCTGTTCCGCCGGCGTGGTCGAAGCCGATGCCGTTTGACAAGCCGCAGCAGAGCGAGGTGGAGGCGTATTTCGATCGGCTCTTCCCTTTGTTGCGGAGCATCACGGGCGACGGCGTTCGAAAAACCCACGACATCCTGTCCGAATTGATGCCGCTCGAGCGAATCGAAATCCCGACGGGAACGCGCGTGTTCGACTGGACCATTCCCAAGGAATGGAAATGTCGCGATGCCTATGTGATCGATCCGCAAGGCCGAAGAATCCTGGACGTCAACCAGAACAATTTGCACTTGGTGAACTACTCGATGCCCTTTCGTGGACGCTTATCCCGGAAGGAGTTGGATGAGCACCTGTACAGCCGGCCCGACCTGCCGCAGGCCATTCCCTACGTAACGAGCTACTACGAGCCGCGGTGGGGCTTCTGCCTGGCCGACGAGCAACGCCGCGCTCTCCCCGACGGCGAGTATGAGGTCGTGATCGACACCGATCTCGTCGACGGGTCACTGACGATCTCCGAGGCGGTCCTCCCCGGCCGAACCGGCCTCGAGGTGCTGATCTCGACCTATACGTGCCATCCGTCGATGGCGAACAACGAGCTCTCGGGGCCGCTGGTCAGCGCCTTTCTCTGTCGCAGCCTCTCCGTGAAGGAAGACCGGAAGCTTACCTACCGGTTCGTTCTGGTGCCCGAGTCGATCGGCTCGATCGCCTATCTCCATCTGCGCGGCCGTCATCTCGTCGATCGGACGGTCGCCGGCGTGGTGCTGACCTGCATCGGAGACCGCAGTCATCTCACCTACAAGAAGTCGCGCCGGGGCGATGCGCTCATCGACCGCGCGGCGTCGGCATGCCTCAGGCACTTCGACGCGGACACGGAATTCCTCGACTTCTATCCCTATGGATCGGACGAGAAGCACTACTGCTCGCCCGGCTTCAATCTGCCGATTGGTACGTTGATGCGGACGCCGCCGGCGAAATATCCCGGCTATCACACGTCGTTGGACAACAAGGATTTTATCTCGTTCGCTGCAATCGCGAACGCGGTCGAGGCGCTGCAGCGGCTGATGACGCTGCTGGAAGAGAACGAAACCTACATTAATCTTTATCCGTTCGGCGAACCCCAGCTCGGATCGCGCGGGCTTGTGAGCACGCTGAGCCGGACCGAGAACCGGAGCGCGTTCACGGTCGCCGTGAAATGGGTGCTGAATCTTGCCGACGGTTCCCACGATCTCCTGCAAATCGCGGACCGAAGCAACCTCGATCCGTCCTTGATCTTCCATGCCGCGGCCCGTTGCCGCGAGGCCGGACTTATCGCGCCGGCAACATCCGATCGAACGCAGGTTGCCCGGTTGCCGTAAGATGCCGGTTCGACGGTCCGTGACATCGTCCAGCGCCGCAAATTCAAGCCGATCGCGCATCACGCCGATCGATGAGCCCGTGACCGTCAGCTTCACTTGCGAGCGGCTGCCTTTCGAGAGCGCGCAATTCGGGCGACCGGTGTCGCGTCTCGTCTTCGGCGCGAGTCCGGGCAGCGCCGATGCGCGGTTCGCCGAGCGGCTGGCCGCAGAGATCGCGGCACGCACGCGCGGGGGCGAGTATTTGATGAGCTGCCGGCTGCCCGAGGCCGCCGCCGAAACGCTCGACAAGGCCCTGCGCGCGGCCGGCTTCGTGCCGGTCGAGACGCTGGTCACCTTCGAGCGCGGGATCGCGGCGCCGCTCGGGACGCCCGATGTCGCCGTCGCCGCGGCCACGTCCGCGGACATTGCCCCGTGCATGGCCATCGGCGCCGCCGCCTTCGTCCACGACCGCTTCCATGCCGACACGCGATTGCCGAAGGATCGCGCGGACGCGCTCAAGGGCGAATGGGTGCGTAACGATATGAGCGGGCGCGCCGACGCGTGTTTCGTCGCGCGCCGTCAAGGCGGCATTGCCGGCTTCGTCCTCTGCCTCGTTCAGGGCGGCACGGCCATCATCGATCTCATCGCCGTCGGCCCGGGCCATCAGCGGCAGGGGATCGGGCGCGCGCTGATGCTCGCCGCCATCGCGCGCTATGCCGGTCCGGGCCGCCTTATGCGCGCCGGCACGCAGGAAGCGAACCGGGGCTCGATCGCGCTCTATCACGGTCTCGGCTTCGCGCCCGTGGCACGGGCGCGCACCTATCACTGGGTGGCGGCGTGAAGCCGTTGCGCGCCGGCGTGATCGGGCTCGGCGTCGGCGAGCAGCACGCGCGCGCCTATGCCGCGCTGCCGGGCGTCGAGGTGCGCGCGATCTGCGACATCGATCCGGTCCACCTCGCCGCAGTCGGCGCCAATCTCGGCATCACGCGCCAATACACCGATTGGCGGCGCATCACCGAAGATCCCGAGATCGACGTCGTCTCGATCTGCTCCTACGACGACGCGCACGCCGATCAGGCCGTCTCGGCGTTCCGCCACGGCAAGCACGTCATGGTCGAAAAGCCGGTGGCGCTCGACCGCCGCGACGCCGAGCGGGTGCTGCGCGCGCAGCAGGAAAGCGGCAAGCGCATCACGTCGAATCTCGTCCTCCGCCGTTCGCCGCGCTTCATCGAGCTGCGCCGGCAAATCCAGGACGGCGCCTTCGGCGAGATCTTCTACGTCGAGGGCGACTATATCCATCAAATCCTCTGGAAGATCACGCATGGCTGGCGGAGCCGCATGGCCTTCTACTGCGTCACCTATGGCGGCGGCATCCACATGATCGATCTCGTGCGCTGGCTCTTGGGGCGCGAGGTGCGCGAAGTCGCCGGAATGGGCAACAAGATTCTGACCAACCGTACGCCCTATCGCTTCGAAGACACGATCGTGAACTTGCTGCGCTTCGAGGGCGACACCATCGCCAAGATCATGACCACGCTCGGCCCTCAGCGCCCGCAATTCCACGCCGTCAATGTCTATGGGACCCGCCGGACCTTCCTGAACGATGTGCCCCACGGCCGCATCTTCAACGGCGAGCGGCCCGAAGACGAGGAGGCCGCGACCGCCCCCTATCCCGGCGTCGCCAAGGGCGATCTCCTCTCGGATTTCGTCGACGCCATTCGCAACGACCGCGAGCCCCACGTCTCGGCGCGCGACGTCTTCCGCGTGATGGACGTTTGCATCGCCGCCTGGGAGGCGGTGCAGCAACGCCGCACGGTTCCGGTCTCCTATCTCATCTGAGCGCGATGCCCGAAACGCCGCCTCGTCAGATCGCCTTCGCGCGCCCATTCCTCGACGACGCAACGCGCGAAGCGGTCTTGCGCGTGCTGTCGGGCACGACCCTGGTGCACGGCCCCGTGACGCACGAGTTCGAGCTGCGCTTCGCGGCGCGCGCCGGCGCCCGCAACGCGATCAGCGTATCCTCCTGTACCGCCGGCCTGCATCTCGGCCTGTTCGTCGAAGGCATCGGCGCCGGCGACCGCGTGGCCATGCCGGCGATCACGCATGTGGCGACCGCGCATGCGGCGCGCTTTTGCGGCGCCGATCCGCTTTTCGTCGATGTCGAGCCGGACACGGGCAACCTCGACGCCGCGGCACTGGCGGCGGCGCTGGCCGCGCACGACCGGGTCAAGGCCGTCATCGTCGTGCACTTTCTCGGCCTTCCCTGCGACATGGACGCGATCAACGCGGCGGCGTCGAAGGGGGGTGCCTTCGTCGAGGAGGACTGCGCGATCGCGCTCGACGCGACCTATGGCGGGCGCAAGGCGGGGACGCTGGGCCGGCTCGGGTGCTTCTCGTTCTATCCGACGAAGCACATGACGACGATCGAAGGCGGGATGGTCACCACCGACGACGATGCCCTCGCGGCGAAAATCCGCGCCCGGCGTGCCTTCGGCTACGACCGCGGCTTAGGCGAGCGCGCCCGCCCGGGCATCTACGATGTGAACGCGCTCGGCTACAACTACCGCATGAACGAAGTGGAAGCGGCCGTCGGGCTGGCGCAAATGGCGCATCTCGATACCTGGCAGGATGCGCGCGCCCGCAACTACCGCGGGCTGCGCAACGGCCTCGCCGAACTCGACGAGGTGACTGTCTTTGCGCCGCAAAAGGGCAGCGCGCGTTCGTCGTATTTCTGCCTCAACGCGGTCCTGCCGCGTGACGGCTCGGTCTCGCGCGATCTCGTGATCGACCGCTTGAAGGCGCGCGGGGTCGGCACCAGCGTCCACTATCCCAAGGCGCTGCCGCTCATGTCCTACTACCGGGAGCGTTACGGATACCGGCCCGGCCAATTCCCGGTGGCCGAATGGCTCGGCGACCAATCGATCTCGCTCCCGGTCGGCCCGCACATCGGCGCCGACGATATCCGGTATATCGTGAGCGAGTTCAAGGAAGCGGTGCGGCGCGCCCGCCGCTAAACGCCATTGCAGCGACGAGACGAACATGATCACGGCTGAAGCCCTGCGCCAGAAACTGGCGAACGAACGCGTCATCCTCGTCGGCGGCGCCGGATTTATCGGCCACAACCTCGCGCTCGACCTGCGCCGCTATGGCGCTACGGTGATGGTCGCCGACAATCTGATGGTCAACAACCTCGTTGCCAACGCCTACGGCGACAACGGGAGCGGCCCGCGCCACACGCTTTATGCGAATTTTCTCACCGATCGCTTCGAGATGATGCGCGGCGCCGGCGTTCTGCTGCGCAATGCCGACGCGCGGATACTGTCCGACCTCAATGTGCTGTTCCAGGAGTTCAAGCCGACCAAGGTCGTGCACCTTGCGGCCATCGCCTCCGCCGTCGACGCGCGCAAGAACCCGGGTCTGGCCTTCGATCTCCAGCTCGTGACCCTGCGCAACGTGCTCGAGCTTTGTCGGCTCGCCGGCGATGGCGTGAACCAGGTCCTGCTTCTCAGCTCGAGCACCGTCTATGGCGATTTCGAAACGCCGACGGTGGACGAATCCACGCGGCCGCGTCCGCGCGGCATATACGCCAACGCGAAGTACATGGCGGAGCGGCTGGTGCGCACTTACCACCACCAGCACGGCATCGGCACCACCATCATCCGGCCGAGCGCGCTCTATGGTGAGCGATGCATAAGCCGACGGGTCAGCCAGGTGTTCATCGAGAACGCGCTGACCGGCCAGCCGCTGCTGCTCGAGGGCGGCGGCGACGGCCGGCTCGATTTCACCTATATCCGCGACCTCTGCGACGGCATCGTCCGCGCCCTCGCCTTGCATGCGGGCCGGGGAACGTCGCAGACCTTCAACATCACATTCGGCAATGCGCGCACGATCGCCGAGCTGGCCGCGATCGTGAAGAGCATCATTCCGAAGGCAATACTCGAGGACCGCCCACGCGCGGCCGACAAGCCGGTGCGCGGCACGCTCTCCACGACGCGGGCCGAGCAGGTGCTGGACTTCAAGGCGCAATATCCGCTCGAGACGGGCTACAAGGCGTATTGCGAGTGGTATGTCGGGCAGTGGGAACGCGCGCAGCGCGAGCGCAATTGAGCGCGGTGGCGCGACAATGCGCATCGCCACGATCGTCTTCGCGCGCATGGATTCGCGCCGCCTGCCCGGCAAGGCGCTTGCCCGCATCGCCGGGCGGCCGCTGCTCGGACACGTGCTGGCGCGCGTGCGGCGCGCCCGCTTTCCGGCATTGGTTGCGACGTCGGACCGCGCGCTCGACGATCCCATCGCGGCGCTGGCCGAGGGCGAGGGCGTTGCCTGCTTTCGCGGCGACGCCGAGGACGTTGCCGCCCGCGCGCTCGCCTGCATGGAGCGGCACCGGTTCAATGCGATCATCCGCATTTCGGGCGACAGCCCGTTCATCGATCCCGCGCTGATCGAGGCGGTGGCCGGCCTGTTCATGTCCAATTCATCCGTGGAAATCGCCACCAACGTTCATCCGCGCAGCTTTCCGCCCGGCCAAAGCGTCGAAGTGATTGCGCGCGGGGCGCTGGCGCGCGTCATCGCGGAAACGCGCGCCGCCGCCGACCGCGAACACGTGACCCGGTACGTCTACGCGCACCCGGGACGCTTTCGGGTGGTCAATTACGCCGCCCCGGCTGCGGACTACGCGGGCCTCGGCCTCGCCGTGGACACGCCCGAGGATCTGCGGCGCGCCGAGTGGATGATCGGCGCCGGCGCCGGCGAAGCGGCTTCGCTTGCCGATATCGTCGCGATCGCGCGGCGCTATGCGGCGGAGCATTCGGCGCAATAACGGATCGAGCCAAGGCGCAATGAGCGAACTCGCACTGCTCGGCGGCACGCCGGTGCTCGACGGGCCGCCGCGTCCCTATCGGTCGATCGGCCCGGCGGAAAAGGCCGCCGTCGCCGCGGTCCTTGAATCCGGCTGCCTCTCCGGCTTTTACGGCAGCCCGGGGCCAGAATTCCTGGGTGGACCGAAGGTGCGGGAGTTCGAGGCCCTCTGGGCGCAGCGCTACGAGGTCCGCCACGCCGTCACGGTGAACTCCAACACGTCGGGCCTTGTCGCCGCCATGGGCGCCGTCGGCGTCAGCCCCGGCGATGAAGTGATCTTGCCGGCGTGGTCGATGTCCGCTACGGCGATGGCGCCCCTCGTCTATGGAGGCATCCCGGTCTTCGCGGACATCGAGGACGATACGTTCTGCATCGATCTCGCCGCCGTCGAAGCGGCGATCACGGCGCGGACGCGCGCGATCCTCGTCGTCAACCTGTTCGGCCATCCGGCCGCGCTCGCCGCCCTGCGCAAGCTCGCCGATGCGCGCGGCCTCTATCTCGTCGAGGACAACGCGCAGGCGCCGCTCGCCTTCGAGAACGGGCGCGCGGCCGGAACCGTGGGCCATATCGGCGTGTTCAGCCTCAACTATCACAAGCACATCCACACCGGCGAAGGCGGTGTCTGTGTCACCGGCGACGACGAGCTGGCCCTCCGTCTGCAGATGATCCGCAACCACGCGGAAAACCTGGTCGAAACATCGGGCATCGACGCGCCGGTCAATCTCGTCGGCTTCAACTTCCGCATGACGGAGATGTCCGCGGCGGTCGGGATCGAGCAGCTCCGCCGCGCCGAGGAACATGTGCGTCCGCGCGAGGCGCTGGCGGCCGCGCTCACGTCCGCCGTCTCGGGCTGCACCGGGCTGCGGCCGCCCCGCGTGCGCGCACGCTGCCGCCACAACTACTATGTCTGGATGCTCCGCTACGACGCCGCGGCGGTGGGTATCAGCCGTGACACCTTCAGCAAGGCACTGGCCGCGGAGGGGTTCCCCCACGCCGTCGGCTATGCGCGCCCGCTCTACAAATTGCCGCTGTTCCAGCGGCGCATTGCGATCGGGCGCGGGGGCTGGCCCTTCACGCTCACGGACCGCACCTACGCCGACGGTCTTTGCCCGGTGACGGAGCGTCTCCACCGCGACGAGGCGCTGTTGTTCGAGCCCTGCGCCTACGACGCGGACGAGGCGATGACGGAGCGGCTTTGCGCCGCGATCCGCAAAGTCTACGAGCGGCGTCACGATCTGGTCGCCTACGAGCGGCGGAACGAGCGCTGATGCGCGTGGTCGCGAGCATCGAAGCGCGTTTCAACTCCAGCCGCCTGCCGGGGAAGGTCTTGGCCGACGTCGCCGGCGCGCCGGCGCTGACGCGGCTCCTCCGCCGCCTCCGGCGCGCGCGCTCGCTCGACGCCATCGTGCTCGCGACGACGACATCGCCCGCCGACGACGTTCTCGTCGATTGGGCGCGCGGGGAGGGCGTGGCGTGGCATCGCGGCAGCGAGGAAGACGTGCTGGCGCGCGTCGTTGGCGCCCATCGCCAGCTCGGCACGGAGCTCGTCGTGGAGATCTGCGGCGATTGCCCCCTCATCGATCCCGAGATCATCGACATGGCGGTCGCCACGTTCCGGCTCAACGATGCCGACGTGGTGAGCAATACATACCGCCTCGGCTTTCCGCAGGGCGCCGACGCCCAGGTCTTCCGCCTTGCGGCGCTCGAGGATGTCGCGCGCACAGTCGAAGATCCCGCCGTGCGCGAGCACGTTTCGCTCTATTTCTACGAACATCCCGAGCGCTATCGCATCATTCACCTGGCGCCGCCGCCGCGCTGGCATCGGCCGGAGCAGCGCCTGCAGCTCGACTATCCCGAAGACCTCGCCTTCATCCGCGCTGTCTACGAGCGACTTCAGCCCGAGCGCGGCGATGCGTTCGGCCTCGACGAGATTCTCGGCCTGCTCGCGCGCGAGCCCGCGCTCGCGGCGATCAATGCAAATTGCCGCGAAAAGCCCGTCCGCTGATGCGGCATCCAACCGTTCTCGTCGGCTTCGGCAAGGTCGCTGCCACGCTCGCGCAGGATGCACGCATGGCGCGCTGGTTCCCGAAAGCGACGCATCTGCAGTGCCTCGCCGATCATCCCCAGTTCGAACTGGTCGGCATCGCCGACCGCGCCGAAGCGGCGCGAGCGGCGGCGCGCCAGATCTGCCCCGGGGTGAAGGTGGTCGCCGACGCAGCGGAGCTCGCTCATCTTAGCCCCCGGTTGGCCATCTTGGCCATGCCGCCGGAAGGGCGCTGCGAGGCGGTTACCGCTTTGCCGACCCTGCGCGCGATCATGCTGGAAAAGCCGCTCGGTGCGCCGGCGCTGCGCGGTCCGCTCGCAGCGGCGTGCCGCGCGCGGAACATCGCCGTGCAGGTGAATTTTTGGTGGCGCGGCGATCCCATGATGCGTGCGCTGGCCGGCGGCAAGCACGGGATCGGGCCGCCGCAGGCCGCGTTTGCGCTCTACGGAAACGGCCTGCGCAACATCGGTAGCCATATTGTCGACCTTGTTCGCATGCTGCTCGGGAACTGTGCGGCTGTGCGCGCCACATCTCCTTTTGTTACGCAGGCCAAATTGCCGCTCAGAGGCGACGGCGCGCTTTCTTTCGTGCTTGAGTTGGAAAGCGGCGCCCAGGTTTCGGTTCAGCCGCTCGACTTCCGGCTCTTCCGCGAGAGCGCGCTCAACATCTGGGGCGAACGCGGCCGGCTCGCCATCGAGCAGGAGGGCCTTTTGATTCGGCGGTTTCCGCGCCGCGACCATCGCGGACTCGAGCATGCGGCGGAGATCGCCAACGACGCGCCCGAAGCGCTGCCGGTCCGCGCGGGCGAGGCGATGCCGGCGCTCTACGACAATCTCGCCCGCGCGCTCGACGGCACCGAGCCGTTGTTCTCGCCCTTGAGCTCCGCGATCGAGACCGAGCGCGTGCTCGACGCGCTCATCGACTCGGCGGGAGCGGGCGGCAAACGCATCGCCTTGGGCGCAGCCGAATGAAATCGGACGTGCTCATCCTGGTCGAGGATCCCGGCGCCGCCGCCTATGCGAGCGGCGTGCCGGAAGCGCTGCAGCGTTCCGGTCACTCTGCCTGCGTGCTCGCGGCGGGTCATGCAGCGGTCGCGCTGAAGAAAAGCGGGCAGGCATGCGAATACGTCGGCGATCTGAGCGAGGCCTTGGCGCTTCTGCGGGCCGTTAAGCCGAGGGCAATCGCCGTGGGCACCGCGGAGCACTCGAACGCGATCGGCCTGGCGCTGATCGGCGAAGCGCGGCGCCGCGGCATTCCGTCGATCGGCCTCGTCGACGGACCGGCGAACGCGGCATTTCGTTTCCGCGGCGTTTCGAACGACCCGCTCCGACACGCCCCGGATTGTATCGCCGTTCCTGACGATTGGACGCGCGAGGAATTCATTGCGCTTGGCGCTGCGGCCGGGCGCGTTCGCGTTTGCGGCCATCCCGGGCGCGACGCGCTCTATGCCAATCGCGACTCGGCATCGGCAATGCGGCGAGGCACGGAGCTGCGGCGGCGCTGGCTAGCAAGAAGGAGGCGCCCGGTTGTCGTTTTCGCGACGGAGCTTTCAACGGGCCCGAACGGGCAAGTCTATTGCCGCACGCCGGACTACACTCTGGCCGGCACCAGCGGCGCGGATGGCCGTACCGAGATCGTATTGGAGGAATTCCTTCGCGCGGTGCGGAACCTCAATCCGCGCCCCTGCCTTGTCTTGCGCCTTCATCCCAAGACTCCTCTCAAGCTCTACGCCGCCTATCGCGCCGCTTTTGATGGGGTCAGCAGGAAAGAGTCGCGCGTGGACGCCGTGCTCGCGGCGGACGTCGTCGTCGGCCTGACATCGGTCATTCTCGACGAGGCGGTGCTGCTCGGGCGCGCGGCGCTATCGATCGGCCCCCGCATCCGCGAGAAGGAGTGGCTCGACGGCGCGCGCCACGGGCTCGTCCCGGTCGTCGCCGAGCGCGCGGCGATCCGCCCGGCGCTGCGCCGGGCGATCGCGGGACACGGCATGCCTTCCCGCGCGCGCGTGGAAAAGCTTCTCCCGCGCGGCGCCGCCGACAACGTGGCGCGACTCATCCTCGAAGCCGGGCGCGTGAGATCGGCGGCATGACGGCGCTTGCGACGCTCGGAACCGGCGGGGTGACGCTCGAGCCTTTCGCGGAACGGCATCTGACGCCGCGCTACGTGGCTTGGCTCAACGATCCCGAGGTCGTCCGCTACAGCGAGCAGCGCCACCGCCGCCACACGCTCGAAAGCTGCCGCGCGTATTGCCGGAGCTTCGCGGGCACGCCGCACAAATTCTGGGCCATCATCGCCGCGCCCCACGGGCATGTCGGCAACATCACCGCCACGGTCGACGAGCCCAACCGTGTCGCCGATCTCGCGATTCTCGTCGGCGAGCGGAGCGTTTGGGGCCGCGGGGTCGGCGCGCGCGCGTGGACGCTCGCTCTCGAATGGTTGCTGGGGCCTGGCGGCATGCGCAAGGTCACGGCCGGAACCATGGCCGAGAACATGGCGATGCTGGCCATCATGAGAAAGAGCGGCATGGCGGAAGAGGGCCGGCGGCGGGCGCAGTACCTCTTCGACGGGCGCCCGGTCGATGCCGTGCTGGCTGCGCGCTTCGCACAATCGGCATCGCAAGGTTCCCAGGAATGACAGTGAGAGACTTCGGATTGCCGCGCCCCGAGCTCGACGGGGCGCACATCCTGATCACCGGCGGCACCGGCTCGTTCGGCCAGGCGATGGTGCGGCGCGTGCTCGCCGAATTCCGGCCCGCGCGCCTCATCATTTTCTCGCGCGACGAGCAGAAGCAGTACGAGATGGATCTGGCGCTGCGGCCGCCGCATGACACGCCGCTGCGCTTCTTCATCGGCGACGTGCGCAACGAGGCGCGGCTCGAGATGGCGATGCGCGGCGTGGACTTCGTCTTCCACGCCGCCGCCCTCAAGCACGTTCCAGCGGCCGAGTACAACCCGTTCGAATGCATCAATACGAACGTCTTCGGGGCCGAAAACGTGGTGCAGGCGGCCATCCGCGCCGGCGTCAAGCGCGTCGTGGCGCTGTCGACCGACAAAGCCTGCAACCCGATCAATCTCTACGGCGCCAGCAAGCTCGCGTCGGACAAGATCTTCGTCGCCGCGAACCATCTCGCCGGCCCGAACGGCCCGCGCTTCTCGGTCGTGCGCTACGGCAACGTGCTCGGCTCGCGCGGCAGCGTGGTCCCGCTTTTCCGCAGGCTCGTCGCGAGCGGCGCTGAGCGCCTCCCGATCACCGATCCGCGCATGACGCGGTTCTGGATCACGCTCCGGCAAGGCATCGATTTCGTGCTCTCGGCGCTCGCGACGATGGAGGGCGGCGAAATCTTCGTGCCGAAGATTCCGAGCATGCGCATCGTCGATCTCGCGCGTGCGATGGCCGGCGGCGCCGAGCACGAGGTCGTCGGCATACGCCCCGGCGAGAAGCTCCATGAGATGATGATCTCGGAGGACGATGCGCGCAACACGATCGAGCAGCCGGACCGCTACGTGATCATGCCCGGCTTCGCCTGGTGGCGCGAGAAGTCGGCGCTCGCCGCGCGGTATCCGCGCGTGCGCGAGGGTTTTTCTTACGGCAGCAACACCAACGCCGAGTGGCTCGACGCCGAGGCGCTGCGCCGCCTGGTCGCCGAGATCGACGGGTGAGGGCGGCCATGATTCCCTACGGGCGGCAGCTCATCGAGGAGGACGACATCCGCGCGGTCGTCGAGGTCCTGCGCGGCGATTGGCTGACGACGGGACCCGCCGTCGCCGCGTTCGAAGCGGCGTTCGCCGAGGCCGTCGGCGGCGCCCATGCCGTGAGCTGCGCCAATGGAACGGCGGCGCTGCACCTCGCGGCGCTGGCGCTGGGGCTGGGACCGGGCGACCGCGTCATCGTCCCCAGCCTTACGTTCCTCGCCACGGCGAGCGCGCCGCGCTTCACCGGCGCCGAAATCGTCTTCGCCGACGTCGACGCCGACTCGGGTCTGCTGACGCCCGCAACGCTCGAGGCGGCAATCGCGCGCGTGCCGCGGGCGGAGCGCGAGACGCTCAAGGCCGTGTTCCCCGTGCATCTCGGAGGTCAGCTCTGCGACATGCCGGCGCTGCGCGCGCTCTGCGCCGAGCACGGCCTCGCGGTCGTCGAGGATGCCTGTCATGCGCTCGGCGCCGAATATGGCGACGGGGTCAGAGTGGGCGGCGCCGCGAATCTCGCGACGTTCTCGTTCCATCCGGTCAAGACCATCACCAGCGGCGAGGGCGGGATGGTCACGACCGGCGATGCGCGTCTCGCCGCCCGGCTCCGGCGCCTGCGCAGTCACGGCATGATCCGCGACGCGGCCGCGTTCAGCGAGCGCGCGGCGGCCTTCGATGCCGGCGGCGCCGCGAACCCCTGGTACTACGAAATGCCCGAGCCCGGCCTCAATTACCGGCTGACCGATATCCAGGCCGCGCTCGGGCACTCGCAGCTGCGCAAACTCGCGCGTTTCGTGGCGCGGCGCGACGCCCTGATGGCGCGCTACGCCGAGCGGCTCGCGCCGCTGGCCCCGGTGGTCCGGCTCGCGGGCCGCGCCAAGGCCGGCCGGCCGGCCTGGCACCTGTGCTCCGTCCGCATCGACTTCACCGCCCTCGGCACGGACCGCGCATCGCTGATGCGCCGGCTGCGCGAGCGCGGCATCGGCACCCAGGTCCACTACATCCCGGTCCACAGGCAGCCTTATTACAGCCAGCGCTATGGCGCGCTCCGGCTGCCCGGCGCCGAAGACTACTATCGACGCGCCCTCTCGCTGCCGCTCTACGCCGCGATGGCACCGGCGGACGTCGACACGGTCGTCGACGCTCTGGCCGAGATCGTCACGCCGGCAAACCGGCTCCGGGCCGCACCATGAGCGCGCCGAATCGCCAGATCGAGAAATGGCGCGGCGATTTCGGCGACGCCTATGTCGACCGTAATCCCGCCGACGCGGCGCGCATCCGCGCCTCGACCGCGATGTGGGCGCGGATCTTGGGGCGCCTTGCCGGCGATCCGCCGCAATCCATTCTCGAAATCGGGGCGAATGTGGGCGCCAACCTCGTCGCTCTCCGGCAGGTCACCGGCGCCAGCCTCTACGCGCTCGAGCCCAACGCCAAGGCGCGCGCGGCACTCGCAAATTCCGGCATCGTGCCGCCCGAGGCCGTACTCGACGGCGTCGCCGAAACGATCCCGATGGAGAACGGCGCCGTCGATCTCGCCTTCACCTGCGGCGTCCTCATCCACGTCGCGCCCGAGCGCCTTCTGGCGGCTTGCCGCGAAATCCGCCGTGTCGCGAGCAAGTACATCGTCTGCATCGAGTATTTCGCGGACCAGCCCGAGACCCGCACCTATCGCGGCGAAAGCGAGCTGTTGTTCAAGCGCGATTTCGGCGGCTTCTGGCTCGACAACTTCCCCGAGCTGGTGCCGCTCGATACGGGCTTCAACTGGCGCCGT
>DATBLL010000049.1:0-18937 GCA_036555425.1 Alphaproteobacteria bacterium
CAGGCCGACGAAAAGCGTAGACTTCGACATGAGCGGTCTCCCATGCTTGAGGCTCGGCGCCGGGCCATCCGGCGCAACCCTCGCTATCGCATGCGACGAGACCGCTCACCTCCACTATCCGTATCGGACATTTACACTGAGCGGCCCCGCTTGGGGCCGCGAAGCATCTCTCGACAGCGGGGCCGCTTCTCACGCGAGTACCACGCTGCCCAGAGATGCTTCGCTGCCGCCCAAGAGGGCGGCGCTCAGCATGATGTGTTTGGTTGTAGGCCTTACGGCGTCGGCATCCCCACCGTCGGCCTCGCGCGCGAGAAGTTCGTGATGATCTCGCCGGGCGGCTTTACGCGCGTGTAGTCGCTCCCGTCGAAGACGCGGACGCCGTTGACCCAGGTGCCGAGGAGGCCGGGCGCGCGGCGGATGAGGCGGGCGCCGCCGGCCGGGAGATCGGCGACGCGCTCGGTCTTGCTGATACGGATCGCTGCGGGATCGAAGAGGATCATGTCGGCGTGGGCGCCGGGCACGAGCCGGCCGCAGTCGGGCAGGCCGTAGATGTCGGCGAGGTCGCTCGAGAGTTTCTTGACCGCCCGCGGCAGCGTGAAGCGCTTCTTCTCGCGCACCCAGTGCCCCAGGAAATACATGCCGAAGCCCGCGTCGCAGAAGAACGTGTGGTGCGCGCCGGCATCGGAGAGCGAGACGAGATTGCCGTCGACGGCGAGCAGCTCCGCGACCTTGTCTTCCTCGGCATTGAGCAGCTTGGCCGTGAACGTCGTCGCGAGGTCGTCGGCGAGCCCGATATCGAGAAAGGCGTCGAAGGGATCGGCGCCGCGCTCGGCCGCGATCTCGGCGACGGTGCGGCCCTCGAGCGCGCGGTTCGCGGGTTTGCCGGCGATCGTGATCTCGACGCGGTCCCAATGGCCGTTGAAGAGGCGCGTCGCGCGCGGGCGGGCAAGGTCTTCGCGCGCGGTGCGCCGGAAACCGGGATCGGCGTAGATTCGCGCGAGGGCCGCCGCGTTGTTGGTTTGCGGCCAGCCCGTCAGCATCAGCATCGGGTAAGCGCTCAGCAGCGTGAAATCCATGCTGAGCGGCTGGCACGAGGCCTGGGTGTAGACCGGATTGCCGCGGGCGCGCGCGGCCGCGGCGGCGGCGCTGATGCCGGGCGCGCGCTCGGGCTGCGCGGCGTTGTAGAGAAGCGCGGCGAAGATCGTGGGCCGGCCGCTCAAGGTCGCCAGCTCCTCGAAGAAGGCGATGGTCGTGCGCTCGCCGCAGGTCGCCATCATCGAGCCCACGCCGAATTCGCCGACGACCTTGGCCAGCGCGCGGAACTCGGCGTCCTCGGCGAGGCGCGAGGGCACCGGCACGCCGCCGGCGCCGTTGTGGTTCTCGAAGGTGGAGGAGCCGAGGCCCATGGCGCCCGCCTTCATCGCCTCGCGGAACAGCGCGGTCATGCGCGCGATCTCGGCCGGCGTCGCCGCGCGCTGCGAGGCCTCGGCGCCCATCACCACGGTGCGGAGCGTCGAATGCGAGGCATAGGCGGCGACGTTGGGATAGGCGCCCTGGCGACGCAGCAGCGCCAGATATTCGCCGAAGCTCTCGAAGCCCCAGCGCACGCCGGCCTTCAGCGTATCGAGCGACATCGCCTCGACGACCGAGAGATTGGCGAGGATCTGTTCGCGCGTCGCCGGCGTGGCGGGGGCGATGCCGAAGCCGCAATTGCCGATGACGACGGTGGTGACGCCGAGCGCCGGCGAGGGCGAGCAGGTCGGATCCCAGGTGAGCTGCGCGTCGTAGTGCGTGTGCACGTCGATGACGCCGGGCGCCAGCACCATGCCGCCGGCGTCGATGGTTTCGCGCCCATCGCCCGAAACGCGGCCGATCGCCGTCACGCGGCCCTGGCTCGCCGCAAGATCGCCCTCGATCAGCGGGCTGCCGAGGCCGTCGGCGATCAGCGCGTTGCGGATGACGAGATCGTGCATCGTCCGAATTCCTGCGCCGCGAGCCTAGGCCCCGCCGCCGAGCGAGGCAAATCCGTCGCCGTCGGCGGCTCAGGCGCGCTCGACCGTGATCGCGGCGCCGGCTTTGACGCGCTTCAGCGCCTTCACGTCGTCGAGCGCGCGGCCCCAGATGTTGCAGGGGCTGGCGAGACGGATTTCGCCGCCCTTGGAGATCGGCGTCGGGCCGAAGCCGATGGCAATGGCATCGCCGTCGGTCCAGAACGCGAGCTCGCCGGCCTCCACCACCGCCCGCGCATCGTTCTCGCGCGCCAGCGAGACCGGCGTCGAGAAATAGACCTCGTCGCCCCAGGTCTGGGCGCGGCTCGTGAACGGCGCCGTGGCCACGAGCGCCGTCGCGGTCGGCGTGTCGAAGCATTCGCAGCGGATCGCGATGCCGCCGGCGGTGATCTTGAGGCGGGCCATCGCGGCATTGTGCGTCAGCGGGCGCCGCAGAGAAAGTGGGGGAGGTTGTTGAAGTGGCGGCGGAAGCGTGCGAAGGAATCGAGCCGATGCGCGAGGAGGGCCGCTCGGGCGATGACGCGGGCATCTTCCGATATCTTGGGACGCTTCGACTACGTCGTCGTCGGCGCGGGCACGGCGGGGTGCCTGCTCGCCAACCGGCTCTCGGCCGATCCGGCGAAAAAGGTGCTGCTGCTCGAAGCCGGCGGCGACGACGATTATTTCTGGATCCGCGTTCCCATCGGCTATCTCAAAACCAAGAACAACCCGCGCACCGATTGGTGCTTCAAGACCGAGCCCGAGCCGGGCTTGAACGGGCGCGCCATCGACTACACGCGGGGGCGCGTCATCGGCGGCTGCTCCTCGATCAACGGCATGATCTACATGCGCGGCCAGGCGCGCGACTACGACCAGTGGCGCCAGCTCGGCAATGCCGGCTGGGGCTGGGACGACGTGCTGCCGCATTTCAAGCGCCACGAGGATCACTATCGCGGCGCCGACGACATGCACGGCAGCGGCGGCGAATGGCGCATCGAGGAGCAGCGGCTTTCCTGGGAAATCCTCGACGCGTTTCGCGCCGCCTGCGCCGAGCTCGGCATCCCCATGACCGACGATTTCAACCGCGGCGACAACGAGGGCTGCGGCTATTTCCAGGTCAACCAGCGCCGCGGCGTGCGCTGGAGCGCGGCCGACGCCTTCCTTCATCCAATCAAGCGCCGGCCCAATCTCGCGGTGCTGACCGGCGCCCATGCCCATACCTTGCTGTTCGACGGCAAGCGCTGCAC
The DNA here is from genome assembly GCA_036555425.1 of Alphaproteobacteria bacterium. Lineage (GTDB taxonomy): Bacteria > Pseudomonadota > Alphaproteobacteria > Bin65 > Bin65 > SBBV01. Next base: position 3,236 of record DATBLL010000049.1, read on the forward strand.
CGGCATCGCGTTCGCGCAGGGCGATGCGGTGAAGCGCGCCGCGGCGGCGGGCGAAGTGATCCTCGCCAGCGGCGCCATCGGCTCGCCGCAGCTCTTGCAGCTCTCCGGCATCGGCCGCGCGTCGCTCCTGGCCCGGCACGGCATTCCGCTGCGTCACGAGCTGGCCGGAGTCGGCGAGAATTTGCAGGATCACCTCCAGATCCGCTGCGCGTTCAAGGTCCGCAACACAAAGACGCTCAACGAGCGCGCCAACCGGATGCTCGGCCGCGTCGGGATGGGGCTCGAATATTTCCTGTTGAAGCGCGGGCCGCTCACCATGGCGCCCTCGCAACTGGGTGCGTTCGTCAAGAGCGACCCCGCGAAGGAGACGCCGAACCTCCAGTATCACATCCAGCCGCTGAGCCTCGATGCGTTCGACAAGCCGCCGCATCCGTTTCCGGCGTTCACGGCCTCGGTGTGCAATCTCCGCCCCGAAAGCCGCGGCCATGTCCGCATCAAGAGCGCCGATCCCAAGGCGGCGCCGGCGATCCGGCCAAACTACCTCGCGGTGGCGGCCGACCGGCAGGTGGCGGCGGATGCGATCAAACTCACGCGCCGCATCGTCGCCGCCAAGGCGCTCTCTCGCTTCGCGCCCGAGGAATTCCTACCCGGCCCCGAGGTCGCCTCGGACGCGGAACTGGCGCGTGCCGCCGGCGACATCGGCACGACGATCTTCCACCCGGTCGGCACCTGCAAGATGGGCGGCGATCCCCTGGCCGTCGTCGACGAGCGCTTGCGCGTGCGCGGGCTCGCCGGCGTGCGCGTCGTCGACGCCTCGATCATGCCGACCATCACCTCGGGCAACACCAACTCGCCGACCTTGATGATCGCCGAGAAGGGCGCTGCGATGATTCGCGCGGATGCCAGAGCCGCTTGAGCGCCGATCACGATGATTGACCCAGCATCGGCGGATCGCGACGATGAGCGGAGCACCGGCGAGGATTTCGCGACCAGAATGGCAACGCGCCGGCGGATTCTGTCCGTTGCCGTTGTCGCTCTCTTTCTCGCCGCACGGTCAAGAGCGTCCCCGACCGCAAACAGGCCACCGGCTCACGCATGAAGTTGCGCCCCGCTCCTCGCCTCGCTCGCCACCCGACCCCGGTGCCCACAGCCGCGGCGCGCCTCGCGCGTAACGCCAATCCGCGCCGCGATCCGCGGCCCGCCCGCGTGAACGACCCCGAAGGCGTCAAGCGGGACATCATTAACGTCGCCACCGACGAGTTCTCGCGCAAGGGCTACAGCGGCGCGCGCGTCGACGAGATCGCCGCCCGCACGCGCACCAGCAAGCGAATGATCTATTACTATTTCGGCGGAAAGGAGGCGCTTTACGTCGCCGTCCTCGAGGAAGCCTATCGGCGCATCCGCCGGATCGAGGAAACGCTGAACCTCGATCACCTGGCGCCCGTCGCCGCCGTGCGGCGGCTCGTCGAATTCACCTTCGACTACTACAACGCCCATCCCGAATTCGTGCGGCTCGTGATGATCGAGAACATTCACAACGCGCGGCACATGAAGCGTTCGAAGGCCATTCAGCGCCTGAACGTCACGGTCATCGACGCGATCCGGCGGCTCTACCGGCGCGGATGCGAGGCGGGGGTGTTCCGCGAGCGCCTCGACCCCATCGATATCCACATGACGATCAGCGCCCTCGGCATCTTCCACGTCGCGAATCGCGCGACGTTTTCGACGATCTTCAAGAAGGACATGGCCTCGCCCGCCGCGCGAGAGGCGCGGCGCGCCGAGATCGCGGACATCGTCGTCCGCTACCTGCGCCGCGAGCCCGCCGGCGCGCAGCCGTTGACAGAATGAACCATTTGGTACAAAAGCGGCCGATAAGCGAAATCCAAGATCGCAATCGTAGGGAGGACAACACCGTGAAGAAGACGCTACTTGCCTGCCTTTTCGTCCCCGGCCTGGCAGCGCCGGCGGCGGCCCAGGACAGCATCACGATCCCCAACATCATCGAGCTTTCCGGCGCGGGCGCCACGGTCGGCACCAATTGGCGGAACGGCTCGACCCTCGCCGTCGAGGAGATCAACGCCGCCGGCGGCATCCTCGGCAAAAAGATCGTGCTCGAATTCGTCGACACCGGGTCCGACCCCGGCAAGGCGCGCGCCGCCGTCCAGCGCGCGCTCGACAAGAACCCGGTCGCGATCTTCGGCCCCATCTATTCCGGCTCGGTCAGCGCCACGCTGAAGCTCACCAACGACGCCGGCGTGCCGCAGATCATCGGCGGCGAGGCCGCCAACCTGACCGAACAAGGCTCCAAGTACATCTTCCGGACGTCGTTCGGCCAGAACGTCTCGATGCCCAAGATCGCCAATTATCTCCGCGACGACGTGAAGGCCAAGTCGGTGGCCGTGATCTACGTCAACAACGATTTCGGCCGCGGCGGGCGCAACGCGATCATCAAGGAGCTGCAGAGCCGCGGGATCAAGATCGCCGCCGACATCTCGACCGAAGGCGGCCAGGCCGATTTCGCCGCCGACGTGATCAAGGTGAAAGGATCGGGGGCCGATGCGGTCTTCGTCTACCTCAACGAGGAGGAGAGCGCGCGCTTCCTCGTCGAGGCCAGGAAGCAGGGCCTCGACAAGCCGCTGGTCGGCGAGACCACCTTGCTCGGGCAGAAGGTCATCGACCTCGCCGGCGCCGCCGCCAACGGCGTGCGCGGGCATGTCGGGCTCACCGTCGATGCGCCCGTTCCCGCCATCCAGGCCTTCGGCAAGAAGTTCGAGGCACGGTTCAAGTACAAGCCGGACCACAACGGCGTGAAGGGCTACATCGCGCCCTACATGGTCAAGGCCGCCGCGGAGAAAGCCGGCAAGCTCGATGCCAAGGCCATCGCCGCCGCCCTCCACGGCCTCACGATCACGCCCGACAAGGTGCCGGGCATCCTGATCGAGGCGACGTGGGACGCGACCGGCGAGATCGACCGCGTCAGCTTCCTCGCGGAAGTGAAGGACGGCAAGCAGGTCATCACCAAGGTGCTGCCGAAGCTGAAGTAGCGGCCGCCTAGGGGTCCGTGCGCCGGCCGGCGCACGGACCGCGGCCGAAGTGCGGGCATGGCCGATTTCCTCCAATTGCTGATCGCGGGGCTCGCCACCGGCGCGATCTATGCTCTCGCGGCCATCGGATTCACGCTGCTGTGGCAGACCTCGCAGACGATCAATTTCGCGCAGGGCGAATTCGTCATGCTGCCCGCGTTCTTCGCGCTGGCGGCGATGAATGGGTTCGGTTTGCCGTTCTGGCTTGCGGCCGTGCTGGCGGTCGCGGCCGCCGTCGTGCTGCTCGGGTTCGTCTTCAAGATCGTCATCGTCGATCCGCTCATCCGGCAGGGCGTCCTGCCGCTGGTCATCTCGACCATCGCGGTCGCGCTGCTGCTCAAGGACGGCGCCAAGGAGGCCTACAGTGCCGAAGCGCAGCGTTTCCCCTCGATCTTGCCCGACCGGCTGCAGGACATTTTCGGCGCGAAGATCTCGCTGGCGCAGCTCGGAGTGCTCGGCGTGGCGATGGCGACGATCGGGGCGCTGCAATGGTTCCTCGCCGCGACCCACACCGGCCGGCAGATGCAGGCCACCGCGCAGAATCCGACCGTAGCCCGCATCCTCGGCGTGCGCGTCGAGCGCATGGTGATGTTCACCTTCGTGCTCAACGCGGCGCTCGCCGCCATAGCGTCGCTGCTCATCTCGCCGGTGTACTTCGTCAAGTTCTCCAACGGCGAGACCCTGGGCGTCGCCGCCTTCGTCTCCGCCATCGTCGGCGGCTTCAACCAGGTGCGCGGCGCCATCGCGGGCGGCCTTCTCGTCGGCGTCATCGACAATCTCGCCGGCGCCTACAGCACGGTCATCGGCGTCTCCTCGTCGTATCGCCAAGCGGTGCCGCTGGCGCTTCTCGTGCTCGTGATCCTGTTCCGGCCCCAGGGGCTTTTGGGCCGCCGCGAGGAGCGCGCGGTATGAAGCGGCACGCCGCGACCGCTCTGGTGCTGGCGGCGCTCGCGGTCCTCGCGCTCGTACCGGTCGGCTTGCAGCGCTACGAGACCTACGTGCTGACGCTCTGGCTGGTGACCGCCGTGGCGGCGCTCGGCGTCAATCTCATCGTCGGCTATGCCGGCCAGGAAACGCTCGCGCAGGCCGCGTTTCTCGGCATCGGCGCGTACACGGCCGCCCTCTTGACCAAGGCCGGCCTGCCGTTCGGCCTCGCCTTCGTGGCGGCGGGCGCGGCCTCGTTCGTCATCGGCCTTGCGATCGGATTTCCCGCGCTCCGCGTGCAGAAGCACTATCTCGCCTTCGTGACGCTCGCCTTCAGCATCTTCGTCTGGCTCGTCATCCGCAACGAGGAATGGCTGACCGGCGGCGTCATGGGCATCAAGGATATCGAGCGGCCGAGCGTTCTCGGCCTCAGCCTGCGCCCGCACCGGCTCTTCTATTGGTTCGTTCTCGCCGTCGCGGCAGCGCTCGCCTTCGTCATGTGGTGGATCTTGCGTTCGCCCTGGGGCCGCGCCTTCACCGCGCTGCGTGAGAACCCGGTCCGCGCCGAGAGCCTCGGCGTCGACGTGCGCCGCTACACGCTGCTCGCCTTCGCCATCGGCTCCGCCTATGGCGGTCTTGCCGGTGCGCTCTATGCGCCGCTGGTCGAAGTGATCGATCCTGCGCCGTTTGCGCTCGGGCCCTCGCTGCTCTTCCTGCTCATGGTCGTGGTCGGCGGATCGGGCTCGTTCGCGGGCCCCTTCGTGGGCGCGGCGGTCGCCGTGCTGCTGCCCGAATGGCTGCGCTTCGCCGAAGGCTACTATCTGCTGATCTATGCCGTCCTCGTCATCGTGATGATGGCCTTCTGCCCGAGCGGCCTCGTCGGGCTGGCGACGCGCCTCTATGCCGCGCTGCGGCCGCGCCATCGCGGCGAAGTCGGCGGGAAACCGGCCGCGCTCGCGACCGAGGAGGCCGAGCCGTGACGGCGCTGCTCGAGGTGCGCGACATCAAGAAGCATTTCGGCGGCGTGCGCGCGGTCGAGGGCGTCTCGTTCGACGTGCGCCGGGGCGAGATCCTCGGCCTCATCGGCCCCAACGGGTCGGGCAAATCGACGCTCTTCAACTGCATCCTCGGCCAGTTCGAGCCCTCGGCCGGCGAGGTGATGCTCGACGGAAGGCACGTGACCGGATTGCGGCCCTCCGCGCTCAATCGCCTCGGCGTCAGCCGCACCTTCCAGCTGTTGCAGGTGTTTCCGCAGCTTTCGGTGCGGGAAAACCTGATCCTCGCCGGCCAGGAGCACCGCGGCTCGATGACGAGCCGCCTCTTCGGCCGGCGCGACGCGGGCCTGACATCCGATGCCGACCGCATGATCGAATTCTTCCGTCTCGGCCACCTCGCCGCGGGAAGAGCCGGCGGCTTGAGCTACGGCCAGCAGAAGCTCCTCGACGTCGCCATGGCCTTCATGGCCGGGCCGCGGCTCGTGCTGCTCGACGAGCCGGCGGGCGGCGTCAACCTCACGCTGCTGGCCAATCTCCGCGAGCGCCTCGAGACGATGAACAGGGAAACCGGCGCCACCTTCGTCGTCATCGAGCACAACATGGAGTTCGTCATGGCGCTGTGCTCGCGCATCCTCGTTCTCGCCGAGGGCCGCGTCATCGCCGAGGGGCGTCCCGACGAGGTGCGCCGCAATCCCAAAGTGATCGAGGCCTATCTTGGACATTGACGCGATCCTGACCCTCGACGGGGTCGTCGCCGGCTACGGCAAAATGACGATCCTGCACGGCACCACGGCGAAAATCCGCCGCGGCGCCATCACCACCGTCATCGGCCCCAACGGCGCCGGCAAATCGACGCTGTTCAAGACCGTGTTCGGGCTGCTGCCCGTCCGCGCCGGCCGCGCCGTCTTCGATGGCGTGGACGTGACCAACTTCGCGCCGCGCCACATGCTCGAGGCGGGGGTCTGCTACGTGCCGCAAGGGCGCAACATCTTCCCCGAGCTCTCGGTCAGGCACAATCTCGAGCTCGGCGGCGTCGCCTTCGGCGAGAGGCGGCGCTTGGCGCAGCGCGTCGAGGCACTGATGGCGCGCTTCCCGATGCTGCGCGAAAAGGCGCGGGCGCAGGCTTCGACGCTCTCGGGCGGCCAGCAGAAGCTCCTCGAGGTGGCGCGCGGTCTTCTTCTCGATCCCAAGCTCATGCTCATCGACGAGCCCTCGATCGGGCTTTCGCCGCTGATGGTGCAGGAGGTGTTCGCGATTCTCGCCGACTTGAAGGCGAAGGGGGTCACCATCGTCCTCATCGAGCAGAACGCCAAAGCGGCGCTCGAGCATTCGGATTACGGCCTCGTGCTGGAGCAGGGGCAGACCCGGATCGAGAACACCGCGCAGGCCATTCTCGCCGATGCCCGGATCGGCGAGCTTTTCCTGGGCGGCGGCCTCAAATCGGCGGCGTGAGCGGAGCAACCATGAAGCGGGCGCTCGTCGGCTTGATCGGCGCGAACATCCAGAAGTCGCTGTCGCCGCGCCTGCACGAGGATGCGTTTGCGGCCGCGGGGCTGCGCGGCAATTACGTCTTGCTCGATGTCGATCTATTGCCCGGCCAGCGCATCGGCGACCTCCTGCAAGCCGCGCGCACGCTCGGCTTCACCGGGCTCAACGTCACCCTTCCGTGCAAGGAAGCGGTGGTGCCGCTGCTCGACGATGTCTCGGCCGAGGCGCGGCAGATCGGCGCCGTTAATACGGTGACGATCGATTCGGGCGGCCGCACGATGGGCCACAATACCGACCGCGCGGGGTTCCGCCGGAGCTTCGAGGAGGGCCTCGGCCGCGCCGCCGTCGCCGGCCAGGCCGTGGTGCTCGTCGGCGCGGGCGGCGCCGGCCGCGCCGTCGCGTTCGCGCTGATGGATCTCGGCGCGCGGCGCGTGCTCGTCTACGACAAGGACACGCAGCGAAGCGCGGCCCTCGCCGCCATTCTCGCCGAGGCGTTTGGACCGGGGCGAAGCCAGGCGCTGCAAGCGATTGCGCCGGCGCTGTCCGAAGCCGCGGGCGTGGTCAACGCTACGCCCATCGGCATGCTCGGTTTCCCGGGACTCCCGGTCCCGATCGAATCGATCGCGTCGCGCCATTTCGTGGCCGACGTCATCTATACCCCGCTCGAGACGGAGCTGATCCGCGCCGCGCGCGCACGGGGCGCGCGCGTGCTCACCGGCGGGGGTATGTGCGTCTATCAGGCCGCGGAGGCGTTTCGTCTCTTCACCGGCATCACACCCGACCCGGCGCGCATGAAGCGCGTCTTCGCCGAAGCCGCGGCGGCGCGCGACAGCGCATTGTCGGCGGCCGGTGCAACCGCTTGAAGCGAGCCTTGCCATGAAGACATCGATCGCGACGGTTTCGCTGAGCGGCACCTTGGACGAGAAACTCGAGGCGATCGCCGGCGCAGGCTTTGCCGGCGTCGAGATCTTCGAAAACGATCTCCTCTCATTCAGCGCTCCGCCGCGCGAGGTGCGCCAGATGATCGATGATCTCGGGCTTGCCACAGTCACTCTGCAGCCCTTCCGCGACTTCGAGGGCATGCCCCCCGCGCAGCGCGCCCGCAATTTCGCACGGGCTGATCGCAAGTTCGATCTCATGCAGGACCTTGGCTGCAACCTGCTGCTCGTCTGCTCGAACGTCTCGCCCGACAGCCTCGGCGGCGTCGACCGCGCGGCTGCGGACCTGCGCGCGCTCGGCGAGCGTGCGGCGGCGCGCGGCGTGCGCATCGGATTCGAAGCGCTCGCCTGGGGCCGCCACATCAACGACTATCGCGATGCCTGGGAAGCCGTCCGGCGGGCGGACCATCCGGCCGTGGGGCTGGTGCTGGACTCGTTCCACACCCTCGCGCGCAAGACGGACCTGAACGCAATCGCCACCATTCCTCGGGAGAAGATCTTCCTCGTGCAGTTGGCCGACGCACCGCTGCTCGACATGGACTATCTCTCTTGGAGCCGGCACTACCGAAATTTTCCCGGCCAGGGCGATCTCCCGGTGCTCGAATTCATGCTGGCGCTGCAAGCGACCGGCTATTCGGATTGGCTCTCGCTCGAGATATTCAACGACCAATTCCGCGCCGGCTCGGCGCGCGGCGTCGCCGTGGATGGCCAGCGCTCCTTGCTGAACCTGCTCGACCGGCTGCGCGCCCAGACAAAAGCACCGATTGCCGGCTTGCCTCAACTGCCGAAGCGCGCGCGCTGCCTCGGCATCGAGTTCATCGAGTTCGCCGCGGACGAGACCGCGGCCGCGCGGCTGGAGCGCATGCTGGCTGGTCTCGGCTTCCACAAGGCGGGCGTGCACAGATCGAAGGCGGTCACGCGCTGGCAGCAGGGCGGCATTAATCTCGTGATCAACGCCGAGAAAGACGGTTTCGCGCACTCGTACAATCTCGTGCACGGCACATCCGTGTGTGCCATAGCACTCAAGGTGGATGACGCGACCACCACCTTCGAACGCGCGCGGAAGCTTTGCAGCCAGCCGTTTCAGCAGCCGGTGCTCCCGGACGAGCTTGCGATCCCGGCGGTGCGCGGTTTGGGCGGGAGCCTCCTCTATTTCATCGATCCCAAGAGCGCGCTCGGCCGCTGGTGGGAGATCGATTTCAAGGTGAATGCCGTGCCGCAGGAAGATGCGCAGCTCACAGCCGTCGATCACATCTCGCAATCGATGCAATACGAGGAGATGTTGACCTGGCTTTTGTTCTACACCTCGCTGCTGGAGGTCTCGAAGTCGCCCGCGCAGGACGTGATCGATCCCGGCGGCGTCGTGCGCAGCCAAGCGGTCGAGACCGCCGACGGTAGCCTGCGGCTCGTGCTCAACGCGTCGCAATCCAGCCGAACGCAGTCCTCGCGCTTCCTTTCGGAGGCCTTCGGATCCGGCGTGCAGCATATCGCGCTTGCCTCGCGCGACATCATGGCATGCGCGCGGCGGTTCCGTGCCGGAGGGATCGATCTTCTCCCGATTCCGGAGAATTACTACGACGATCTCGAGGCAAAGACAGATCTTTCGGAGGAGACGATTGCAGCGCTCAAAGCGTGCAACGTGCTCTACGACCGCGACGCCGAAGCTGAGTATCTCCAGGTCTACACGCGCACGTTCGACGACCGCTTCTTCTTCGAGATCGTCGAGCGGCGGGGCTATCGCGGCTACGGGGCCGCCAACGCATCGATCCGTCTCGCCGCTCAAACTCGCCTCGCCGATCACGGGCGCGCCGTCAACCTGCTCGATCGCCGTGCATGAGCTCCGTGCCGTGCATCGACCTGCCCGGCATTCCCAATGAATTGTGCCGCGCGCCAGCGCCGGCGCGGACCGCCCAACGCCACCACGCCGGGTTGCACCATTCCTGCCCAAAATCGCAGCAGAATCCTTGGAATCCAATACGATGTACGATGACCGCGCGCCCACCGCGCATTGACTCCGATATTTCACGCCCATAGAAGGTCCGGCACCCGCACGACTCGAAAATGCGGGCGAACAGAGACCGCGGCGCACGCGGCCATCGGGAGGAAATGCGGGTGAGCGCGGACATCGTCCTTCGCACCGAAGGGCTGACCAAGGAATTCAAGGGCTTCGTCGCCGTCAAGAACGTGTCCTTGGCGGTGCGCCGGGGGACGATTCACGCCCTCATCGGGCCCAACGGCGCGGGCAAGACGACGTGCTTCAATCTCCTCACCAAGTTCCTGTCGCCCACGGCCGGTCGCATCTATTACGCCGGCAAGGACATCACCGAGGCGAGCCCGGCCGACATCGCGCGCATGGGCCTCGTGCGCTCGTTCCAGATCTCGGCCGTCTTTCCGCACCTGACCGCGCTCGAAAACGTGCGCGTGGCGCTGCAGCGCCGGATGGGGAACTCTTTCCACTTCTGGAAGTCGGAGCGCCGGCTCCAGGTGCTCGACGGCAAGGCCGGCGAGCTGCTCGAGGCGGTGGGACTCGGCCAGTACCGCCACGTGCCGGCCGTGGAGCTTCCCTACGGGCGCAAGCGCGAGCTCGAGATCGCGACGACGCTGGCGCTCGAGCCCGAGATGATGCTGCTCGACGAGCCGATGGCCGGCATGGGCCACGAAGACATCGAGCGCACCGCGGCGCTCATCCGCCGCGTGGCCCAGGACCGCACCGTGCTCATGGTCGAGCACAACATGAAGGTCGTGGCCAATCTTTCCAACACGATCACGGTGCTGGCGCGCGGCGAGGTCCTGGCCGAGGGCAGCTACGCCGAGGTTTCGCGCAATCCGGCGGTCGTCCAGGCCTATATGGGCAGCATGGGGCACGCGCATGGCTGAGCCCGCCCTGACGCTCGCGCCCGTGTCCGCGCCGCGCGGCGACGCGCTGCTCGCCGTGCGCGATCTGCACGCCTGGTACGGCGAATCGCACATCCTGCACGGGATGAATTTCGAGGTGAGGAAGGGCGAGCTCGTCACCCTCATCGGCCGCAACGGCGCCGGCAAGACGACGACGCTGAAGTCGATCATGGGCATGGTCGGCCGGCGCCGGGGATCGATCGCCTTCGGCGGGCAGGAGCTCGTCGGCATGCCCTCGCACCGCATTGCGCGGCTCGGCCTCGCGTTCTGCCCCGAGGAGCGCGGAATCTTCGCGAGCCTCAACGTCAGCGAGAATCTGCTCCTGCCGCCGGTGATCAAGGGCGGCGGCATGAACGTGGCCGAGATCCACAAGCTCTTCCCCAATTTGAAGGAGCGCGAGAAGAGCCAGGGCACCAAGCTCTCCGGCGGCGAGCAGCAAATGCTGGCGATCGGCCGCATCTTGCGCACCGGCGCCGAGATGCTGCTGCTCGACGAGCCCACCGAGGGCCTGGCGCCGGTCATCATCGAGCAGATCGGCAACGCGATCCGCCAGATGAAGGAAAAGGGCGTCACGATCCTCTTGGTGGAGCAGAACTTCCGCTTCGCCGCGACCGTCGCGGACCGCTTCTACGTCGTCGAGCACGGCAACGTGGTCGACATGATTCCGCGCGAAAAGCTCGAGGCGCGCATGAGCGACGTGGAGACCTACCTCGGCGTTTGAACGAACCCAGCAACGGGAAGGAGCGACACGATGACGAAAATGAAGCTCTTGGCCGCCGCCGCGGCGGTGGCCCTCTTCGCGGGCGGGGCGCAAGCCCAGCAGTGGAGCGACGGCATCATCAAGATCGGCGTGATGAACGATATGTCCGGCCTCTATGCCGACCTGACCGGCATCGGCTCGGTCATCGCCGCGCGCATGGCGGTCGAAGACTTCAAGGCCGCGCAGAAGGGCATGAAGGTCGAGATCGTCGGCGCCGATCACCAGAACAAGCCCGATGTGGGCTCGAGCATCGTCCGCAAGTGGATCGACGAGGACAAGGTCGACGTCATCGTCGATGTTCCCACCTCGTCGGTGGCGCTCGCGGTCAACGAGATCGTGCGCGAGAAGAACAGGGTGTTCCTGGTCTCGGGCGCCGCGGCCTCCGATCTCACCGGCGCCAAGTGCTCGCCCAACACGGTGCACTGGACCTACGACACCTGGGCGCTCGCCAACGGCACCGGCAAGGCCATCGTCAAGACCGGCGGCGACACCTGGTTCTTCATCACCGCGGACTATGCGTTCGGGCACGCGCTCGAGCGCGACACGGCGGCGGTGGTCGAGAAGAACGGCGGCAAGGTCGTGGGCAAGGTGCGCCATCCCTTCCCGGGCCAGGACTTCTCCTCGTTCCTGCTCCAGGCGCAGGCGTCGAAGGCGAAGATCATCGGCCTCGCCAACGCCGGCGGCGACACGATCAACTCGATCAAGCAGGCGTCCGAGTTCGGCATCGTCAAGGGCGGGCAGAACCTCGCCGGCCTTCTCGTCTTCATTTCCGACGTGAAGGCGATCGGCCTCCAGACCGCGCAGGGCCTGATCTTCACCGAGGCCTGGTACTGGGACATGAACGACGTCAACCGCAAATTCGCCCAGCGCTTCTCGGCGGCGCATCCCAAGAAGGTCTACCCCAGCATGATCCACGCCGGCGTCTATGCCGCCGTCACGCACTATCTCAAGGCGCTGGAGGCCTTGAAGAGCGACGCCGACGGCAAGGCGGTCGTCGCCAAGATGAAGGAGACGCCGACGGACGATCCCCTCTTCGGCAAGGGCACGATCCGCGCCGACGGCCGCAAGATTCACCCGATGTATCTCTTCGAGGTGAAGAAGCCGGCCGAATCGAAGGGGCCGTGGGATCTCTACAAGCTGCGTGCCACGATCCCGGCGGCGGAGGCGTTCCGCCCGCTCGCGGAAGGCGGCTGCCCGCTCGTGAAGAAGTAGGCTAGCACCAAGGCGCGAAGCCGCCTCCATCCCGGCCTTCCCCCGCTCTCCGCGGGGGAAGGTTGGAGGGGGCGGTTTCGCCGCACGCCCTCCAGGACGGCGCACCATGTTCGAGCTCCTCGGCGTCTCCCCGCAGGCTTTGTTCGGCCAGCTGCTGCTCGGCCTCATCAACGGCGCGTTCTACGCGATGTTGAGCCTCGGGCTCGCGGTCATCTTCGGCATGCTCAACGTCGTGAACTTCGCGCACGGCGCCCTTTACATGACCGGCGCGTTCGTCGCCTGGCTGCTGCTCGAATACGCCGGCGTCGGCTACTGGGCCGCGCTGCTGCTTTCGCCGCTCGCGGTGGCGCTGCTCGGCATCGTCATCGAGCGCAGCATGCTGCGCTGGCTCTACAAGCTCGACCACCTCTACGGGCTCCTGCTCACCTTCGGGCTCGCGCTCGTCATCCAGGGCCTGTTCCGCAACGAATACGGCTCGTCGGGCCAGGCCTATCAGATCCCCGAGCTCCTGCAGGGCGGGCAAAATCTGGGCTTCATGTTTCTGCCGAACTACCGCGCCTGGGTGGTGGTGGCCTCGCTCGCGGTCTGCCTTGGCACCTGGTACGTCATCGAGCGCACCAAACTCGGCTCATATCTCAGGGCGGCCACCGAGAATCCGGCGCTGGTGCAGACCTTCGGCATCAACGTGCCGCGCATGCTCACGCTCACCTACGCCGCCGGCGTCGGCCTCGCGGCGCTCGCGGGCGTCATGGCGGCGCCAATCTACAATGTCAGCCCCCAGATGGGCGGCGATCTCATCATTATCGTCTTCGCCGTGGTCGTGATCGGCGGCATGGGCTCGATCCTCGGCTCGGTCGTGACCGGTTTCGGCCTGGGACTGGTCGAGGGCTTGACCAAGGTCTTCTTCCCCGAGGCCTCGAACACGGTGATCTTCGTCATCATGGCCATCGTCCTGCTGATCAAGCCGGCGGGCCTTTTCGGGCGGGCGGCGTGACATGGCGATAGCGGACACCAAGGTTGCCGAGGTATCGCTCGAAGCCACGCCGACGGCGCTGCCGGAGCACGGCTCGCTGCGGCACCACTACGCGGCGTTCGCTGTCATGGTCGCGCTGTTCGTGGCGGCGCCCTACGGCGTCTATCCGGTTTTTCTCGCCAAGCTGCTGTGCTTCGCGCTGTTCGCCTGCGCGTTCAATCTCCTGATCGGTTTCGTCGGGCTCCTCTCGTTCGGCCACGCCGCCTTCTGGGGCGCCGCCGCCTATGCCAGCGCGCATTTCGCCTCGAAGGGCCTGACCGTCACCCCGTTTACCGTGCTCGGGCTCTCCATCCCGATCAACATCGCGATTCCGCCGTTCCCGCCCGAGCTGGCGATCGTAATCGCGGTGATCGTCGCCGCGGTATTCGGCTACGTCATCGGCAAATTCGCGATCCGCCGCCAGGGCATCTACTTCGCGATGATCACGCTCGCCTTCGCGCAGATGGTCTTCTTCTTCGCGCTGCAGGCGAAGTTCACGGGCGGCGAAGACGGCCTCCAGCTCGGCCCCAACGCCAACCGCACGGCTTTGGGCGTGCTCGATCTCCGCAGCAACATGGCGCTCTACTGGTTCGTGCTCGGTGTCTTCCTGATCGGCTTCCTCTTCATCTACCGCGTCGTGCACTCGCCGTTCGGCCAGGTGCTGAAGGCGATCCGCGAGAACGAGCAACGCGCCGTCTCGCTCGGCTATCACGTCGACCGCTACAAGCTCATGGCCTTCGTGATCTCGGCCGCGCTCGCCGGGCTCGCCGGCGGCACCAAGGTGTTCGTCACCGGCAGCGCGGCCCTTGGCGACGTCAACTGGCCGATGTCGGGCGAGGTCGTGCTGATGGCGCTCCTGGGCGGCATGGGGACGATCTTCGGGCCGGTCGCGGGCGCGGTCGTGCTGGTGGCGATCGAGGAGTTGCTGGCCGAGCGCGCCGGCGCCTGGGTCAGCGTGATCCAGGGCGGCATCTTCGTGCTCTGCGTGCTCGCGTTCCGCCGCGGCATCGTCGGCGAGATCGCGCGCCTCATCCGCAAGCCGCTTTAGCCCGTATCGGGGCCCGCGGCACAGCCGCGGCCGCGACGCCGTGGGTCTCGGTCTTGCGAGTAGTTTGCAATATCATTAGCAAACGGGTTGCCGCCATAAGCTGGGGAAGTGACCCATGACCGCGCGCCTCTTCGCCTTTGCCCTCTCCCTTTGCGTTGCCGCCGGCCTCTTCGCCGCCGCGGCGCGGGCCGAGGACCCCGCCTTCACGATCGAAATCAAGGACCACAAGTTCCGGCCGGCGGAATTGGCCGTCCCGGCCGGCAAGAAGGTGAAGCTCGTCGTCGAGAACCTCGATTCCGCGCCCGAGGAGTTCGAGAGCCATGCGCTGCGCGTCGAGAAGGTCATTCCCGGCGGCAGGGAAGGCGTCGTCTTCATCGGCCCGTTGCAGCCCGGGCGCTACGACTTCGTCGGCGAGTTTCACGAGAAGACCGCGCGGCGCGATCGTCGTGAAATAGATCGCCGCCGGCCGCGACCGCCGCACGCCGGTGGAGGGGGCAGTTTCCGCCTGAGGCTCACCCACCGCGAACGGAAATCTCGCGCTAAGCCGGCACACTACGTCAACGCCACGCCAAATGAGCTCCTGACGCCTCGGTTTTGAGTGCAATTAGGAAGCATCAATGGTCCACCGGCCGTCGCCCTGCTTTGTGCACGCTATTTGTGTGTATCCACCCAGGATCAAAGCGCGCACCTGTTGATCAACCTCATCTTGAAGCACATTCTGCAACCTTACGGGATTTGGCATTGTGTCGTACCTCCTGGACCCGGACTCCCCGCCTTAGCCGCAAGGAATTGCCAGAGACGTCTCTTTGCATGCTGCTTCGCGCAACGACTTGTAGCGCTTTGTGCCACGCAGTTTGAAATAGTCGCTTGCGCCGAGTGACGAGTCTTTGCTCCGAGCCCAGGCCATCAGCTTTGCTACGCGTTCCGATGAAGTGGCCCGGTCTTTGTCCACCCACGCCGTGATCGCATTGCATGTCTTATCGCAATCAAAGTCCTGAACGATCTCGGCCTCAATGAGCTGCTTCACGACGGCGGGCTTGTCCGCAAGTGCGACGGCCGCCGCGCCCGACGCAAACTGCGTCTTGATTGTGAGAGTCCCAGTGAATGGACTCGCCCACGTCTCGGGTTTGTCGTATTGCAGATCGAATCCCGAAAACAGATTCACCGCTTCGCCGACCGGGCGATCTCGATTTCCCTCCTTGCGGACCGCGAGGGGTGGAGCGAGCGCAATTACCGTGCGCTTTGCACCAGCATTGACCTGTAGCGGCGTTACGGGATTGTCGTTCACGTGAATTCCCAGCTTGAAGCTGGACCTTTCGGCAAAGAAGAGCGTGTCGGTGCAGCCGC
>DATBLL010000054.1:0-5822 GCA_036555425.1 Alphaproteobacteria bacterium
CCATCGGGCCGCGGCTTTTGCTCCACGCTTCTTTCAGACCTCGCCTCGCGGCGACGCCCTTGCGCTTCGCTAATCCTTCGCCGCCATCAGGCTGGATAGAGGACTTCCACCTCCAAGCTGTCGTTCATGCTCGGCACACAAAGAAAACGGCGCCGACCGAGGCCGGCGCCGTGTGCAGATGGAGTGTCGAGGCGAAGAATTACTTCTTCTTCGCTTCCTTCTTCTCGCCCGCCGCGGGCTTGGCTTCGGCGGGCTTGGCTTCGGCGGGCTTGGCCGCGGCGGCGGCCGGGGCCGCTTCCTTCTTGGGCTTCGCCTTCTCGGGCTTGTTGACGGCGCCCTTGGCGGCGCTGACGCCCATGCTCTGCGGGATGCCGAGGTTCTGGTAGCGGTTCTTGAACTTCGCGAGCTGGCCGCCCGTGTCCATCAGCCGGTGCACGCCGGTCCAGGCCGGGTGCGATTTGGGGTCGATGTCGAGCTTCAGCGTGGCGCCGGGCTTGCCATAGGTCGAGCGGGTCTTGAACGACGAGCCGTCGGTCATGACCACGGTGATCTCGTGGTAATGGGGGTGAATGTCCTTTTTCATCCTAGGTCTCCGCCGCGGAAGGCGGGTATATAACGGCGCCCCGCCGGGCAGGCAAGGCGCCCCCGGTGCGGCGATTCGTGTTGCTTAACCAGCCCCGACAAGCACTTTGACCGCCGCCTCCCCTCCGCCGCCTCGCGCCGAAATCGCGCGCATCCGGCCGCTCCTGCGCTTCCTGGCCCCCTACAAGGGCAAGATCGCGGGCGCGGTGGCGGCCCTCGTGCTCTCCTCGATCGCCATGCTGGCCTTCGGCATCGGCCTGCGCTGGCTGGTCGACCACGGCTTCGCCAATGGCGGGCGGTCCCTCGACTGGGCCCTGCTCGGCATGCTCGGGATCGTGACGCTGCTGGCGACGGCGACCTATTTCCGCGCCTATCTCGTCAACTGGATCGGCGAGCGCGTGGCCGCCGACATCCAGCGCGCGGTCTTCGCCAACGTGCTCCGGCTCGAGCCGGCCTTCTTCGAGACCACGCCCACCGGCGAGGTGGTCTCGCGCCTCACCAACGACACGACGCTGCTCCAGACCATCCTCGGCTCCTCGGCCTCGATGGCGGCGAGGAACGTGCTGATGTTCGCGGGCGCCGTGATCCTGATGGCCGTCACGAGCCCCAAGCTCACCGGCCTCGCGGCGCTCGTCGTGCCGCTGGTCGTGCTGCCCGCGATCGTATTCGGGCGGAAGGTGCGCCGCCTCTCGCGCATGACCCAGGACCGCATCGGCGACGTGGGCGCGCAGATCGACGAGACGCTCTCGGGCATGCGCATCGTCCAGGCCTTCACGCAGGAAGGCGCCGAGCGGATGCGATTCGAAGGCCGCGTCGCCGAGGCTTTCGCCGCCGCGATGCGCCGCATCCGCGCGCGGGCGCTGTTCTTCGCCTGCGTCTTCTTCGCGGTGTTCGCGGCGGTCGGCCTCGTGCTGTGGATCGGCGGCAACGATCTTCTCGCTGGCCGCATCACCGCGGGGCAGCTTACGGCGTTCCTGTTCTACGCGATCCTCGCCGCCAGCGCCGTGGGTGCCCTCGCCGAATTCCACAGCGACCTGCAGCGCGCCGCCGGCGCCGCCGAGCGCCTGCTCCAGCTGCTCAACACCGAGCCGCGAATCAAGGCACCGCCGCGGCCGAAGCCGTTGCCGCAGCCGCCGCAGGGCTCGCTGGCGTTCGAGCGCGTCTCCTTCACCTATCCGGCGCGGCCCGACCGCTCGGCGCTCCGTGACTTCTCGCTGGCGGTGAAGCCGGGCGAAACCGTGGCCCTCGTCGGCCCTTCGGGCGCGGGCAAGACCACCGTGTTCCAGCTGCTCTACCGCTTCTACGACCCGCAGCAGGGCCGGGTCCTCGTCGACGGCGTGGCGCTGCCCGAGGCCGACCCCGCCGAATTCCGCCAGCGCCTGGCGCTGGTGCCGCAGGAGCCGGTGATCTTCAGCGGCAGCGTCGCCGAGAACATCCGCTTCGGCCGCCCTGAAGCCGGCGAGGACGAAATCCGCCGCGCCGCCGAGACGGCGGCGGCGCGCGAATTCATCGACGCACTGCCGGAGGGCTTCGCGTCCCAGCTCGGCGAGAAGGGCGTGCGCCTCTCGGGCGGCCAGCGCCAGCGCATCGCGATCGCGCGCGCGATTCTGCGCAATCCCGCCATCCTGCTGCTCGACGAGGCCACGAGCGCGCTCGACGCCGAGAGCGAGCGCGCGGTGCAGCTGGCGCTCGACCGCGTGATGAAGGGGCGCACCACGCTCATCATCGCCCACCGCCTGGCGACTGTGCTCAAGGCCGACCGCATCGTGGTGATGGACGAAGGCCGCATCGTCGCCGAAGGCCGCCACGCCGAGCTCGTGCAGCGCAACGAGCTTTACGCCCGCCTCGCCAAGCTCCAGTTCGACGCCGCGCGCGCGGCGGAGTGAGCGGGGGGGGCGGCCAATGGCCCGCCGCTCCGGCAAAGGGGCAAAAAAAAGCGTCACGGCAATGGAACTTTTTCCGCGCCGCGGCGACTTATTCTAATAACCATTTGATATAGCTTCGAAATTGCAACAGCTCGATGGCGCGAAGCTTGACTTGCCGCGGCCTCCGGTCCACTTTGCCGCAATCAATCTCCGCGACCCGATCCTTGCCGACGCGCCCCACCGGCACTTCGCCCAAGTTCTTCGCTACCGGGATTGGCTCCCTTCGCCATGCGGGCCTAAGCATGGCACTTCGCAACCAACCCGGGAGGGCTCAATGCCCAGCGGCACTGTCAAGTGGTTCAACCCGACCAAGGGCTACGGCTTCATCCAGCCGAGCGATGGCGGCAAGGACGTCTTCGTGCATATCAGCGCCGTCGAGCGCGCCGGCCTCAACACGCTGAACGAGGGCCAGAAGGTTTCGTTCGAGCTGCAGACCGAGCGCGGCAAGACCTCGGCGACGAACCTCAAAGTGGGCTGACGACCGAGTATACGACGGACGGGGCCGCCTTTGGCGGCCCCGTTTGCTTTGGCGGCCATGGCCGCGTGCGTCGAGGCGGCAGCCGCCGACATGCGTTCGCGGCGGCGCGCACGAGAGCGCGCCGGCGCGGTTCCAGTCGAGCGGGCGAGGGTGACATGGCCAAGCAAGCACCGGAATCCGCCGAAGCCGCCAAGACGAGGAAGCTCCGCGAGCTGCGCGAAGCCGACGAAGCGCAGCGCCGCGCCCAGGGCATCTGGGGCAATTTCAGCGTCGCCGAGATCTCGCATCCCGAATCCAACGCCGTCTTCGTGTTGCGCTGCCGCGGCCGCGACGCGCCCGAGATCGCCAAGGAAGTGCGCACGCGCTCGGCGCTGATTTCGCCCGAGGACCATCAGGCGTTCACCGAATGGGTCGCGCGCCGGCCCTATGTCGAATTCCGCTCGCGCCTCGTCGCCTGGAACCTGAGCGACGCCGAGGCCAAGCGCGTCCACCGCACACGCATCGACCAAGCGCGCGCCGGCGGTGCCGCCGTCGTCAATCCGCAGCCCGCGCCGGCGCCGGCCTAATTCCCCTCGCCCCGGGGCGAGGGGGGCAGGGGGAGAGGGGGAGTATCTCGCCGGCAAATGGTATCGCGGAGCGCAGTGCGAACCGCCGCAAGCGCGCTTCTCTGCGCGATCACGCGATGAAACAAGGACGGCCCCCTCGCCCCCTGCCCCCGCTCCCCAGGGAGCGGGGATGTTACCTCTTATCCCACGGGCGCATCGGCCAGATCGGCTTCGCATCGGCCGCCGCGGCGGGAACGATCGCCGCGGGCTTGCCGGCGCGGACCTGGATCAGCGAGCTCTTGGTGTCGGGGTTCTGGCCCTTGGCGTCGAAATGCACGCCGGTGCCGACCGTGGCGTTGTCCTTGATGTCGGTCTTGCGCAGCGCCTCGAGCAATTTCGCCGACTCGGTCGAGCCCGCGCGTTTGCATGCATCGAGCGCGATCAGCACCGCCTCGAAGGTGTAGAGGACGCCCAAGGTCATGAACCGGCCGGGGAAGTTCTTGGTCCAAGAGGCGACCATGAACTGCGCCATCGGCTTCTTGGGGTCGTACCAGGGCAACACGCTGACGATGTCGTCGGCGAGCTTGCCGAGCGCCTTGACGAAGGGCTCCTCGGCCCAGCCCGGGCCGGTGTTGATCACGCCCATCGGCTGCCAGCGCTGCTTCACCATCTCGCGCACGGCGAGGATGCCGTCGTTGACGCGCGAGATGCACCAGACCAGCTCGGCGTTCGTCGCCTTCGCTTTCCGGACCTCGGCCGAAAGATCGCGCGCGTTGGGGTCGTAGCCCACCGTGTCCACGAACTTGTAGGGCATCGCGAACTTCTCGATGAGCTTCACCGTCACATCGCGCTGGCTCGCGCCGAAGGTGTCGTTGGCGTGCAGCAAGACCGCGGTCTTGGGCGCCGGGCCCGAGAGCTGAAACAGCTCCTTCTGGAGGCCGAACGTGTCGACCGCGATGGTGGCGCCCGAGGGGAAGTTGCGGAACACCGTCTTGAAGCCCTGCTCGGTCAGGTTGGGCACCGCCGCGATGTTGACGACGAGCGGGATGCCGCGCGCCTCGCAGACCTGCGCCACGGCGACGGTCTGGCCCGAATCGTAGCAGCCGACGATCACGTGGCAGCCCTGCTCGATCAGCTTCTCGGCCTGGGCGCGCGCGATCGGCACCTGGGTTTCGGTGTCGGCGGCGACGATCGTGCAGGGCGGGAAGCCGCGCGGCGGCAGGATCATCGCCGCGAGATCGGCGCCGCGCCCGGCGTCGATGCCGAGCTGGGCCTGGATGCCCGAGCGCGGCAGCAGCACGCCGATCTTGAGCGCTTGGCCTTGCGCATTCGCGAAGCGCAGCGGGAACGCCGCGGCAGCGCCGAGCGCGCCGGCTCCGGCCAATACCGTGCGGCGGCGGACGGCGCCGCCGCGCTTCTGAGCGTGGGACATGGGCTTCCTCCCGGTTTCTCGTGAACCGCGGCCGAAGCAGAGGGGCGGCACCGCGCTCCTGTCAAGCGCCGCCCCGGGCGCCGGTAACTCGGGTGCGGCCGGGAAACGGGGCCCGCGCTTTGCGCCCGATCGGCGCCACTAGCGCTCGGTCAGCTTCAGCTCGATGCGGCGGTTCTTGCCGTAGGCTTCCTCGGTGTCGCCGGGCTCGAGCGGCTGGAATTCGCCGAAGCCGGCGGCGACGAGGCGGTTGGCCGGCACGCCCTCGGCGATGAGGAGACGGACGACGGCGATTGCGCGCGCCGAGGAAAGCTCCCAGTTCGAGGGAAAGCGCGCGCTCACGATCGGCCGCCGGTCGGTGTGGCCGTCGACGCGCAGCACCCAATTGACCTCGGCCGGTATCCTCTCGGAAATCTCCTTCAACGTCTTCGCGAGCTTGGCGATCTGCTCGCGGCCGGCCGGATTGATCTCGTCCGAGCCCGCCGGGAACAGCACTTCCGACTGGAACACGAAGCGGTCGCCGACGACGCGGATGTCGGGCCGGTCGCCGAGGATCTCGCGCAGCTTGCCGAAGAATTCCGAGCGGTAGCGCTGCAGCTCCTGCACCTGGCTGGCGAGCGCGAGGTTCAAGCGCCGGCCGAGGTCCTCGATCTCGAGCTTCTGCGAGTCGGTCTTGCCTTCCGAAATCCTCAGCGCCTGCTCGATTTCGGCGAGCTGCCGGCGCAGCGCCGCCATCTGGCGGTTCAAGAGGGCCACCTCGGCCGCCTGCTCGTCGGTCAAGCGCTTCTGGTCGCCGACCGACTTCCGCTCCAGCAGCAGCGCGGCCTGGAGGCGGTCGCGCTCGCGGCGGAGCCCGTCCAGAT
>DATBLL010000064.1:0-7905 GCA_036555425.1 Alphaproteobacteria bacterium
GCGCCTAATCCGCGGCGGCAGGCAGTCTATCGCCAGCGAGTATGCCGTCATGGGTTTCTCCGAAGCCGTCATTTTCGCCGCCGATTGGCTGGAGCGGATCGCCGCCAGCACCTGGTCGATCGCGGGCGTGATCGCGCTGGCCGCGCTGGTCGCGGCCTCGTTCGCGCTGGGCGAGGCGGGAGCGCGGCTGCGCTGGGGCATCGTGCGCCTCGCTCTGTTCGGATTCTTCGGCGGCATCTGCACCGTCGTCATCATCGCGGTGAAGGGCGTGCCCGCGTCGGACTTGGCGGCGGCGCCGCAGCGGAGCGCGGAACGCAAGTTCGATGCTTGGCTCGAAAATACGCGCCGCCGCGCCCAGGCCGCGCCCGAGCGGCCCCGCCCGCAGGCGCAGGTTGACGCCGTGGAGCGGGCACGGCGGGCGGCTGCCCGCCTGCGCGAACTCGCCGACGCGCGGCGCGAACTGGAGCGCGCGCGGGATGATATCGCCAAGACCCCGGAATCCCAGCGGACGACGGACCAGCGCCGCCGCGACGCGCGGGCGCTGACCGGCCTCGCCCGCATCGACCGCGAGGAGGGCCGTATCGACGACGCGCTCGCACGCTACCGCGGCGCCCTCGACGCCCTCGGCCGGCTCGGCGATCCGTCGTCGAAGCGCGCCGCGGTCGAGGTGACGCTCTACCGCGCCGAGGCGCTCGATGCGCGCGACGACGCGCCCGCCGCGCGGGCCGCGTATCGCACGGCGATCGACGAGCAGCGCAATCTCGCCGAGGTCCCCGAGCGCGAGCGCCGCGAGGGCCTCGCCGACGCGCTCCTGCGCTACGCGGCATTCGAGATCGGGCGCCACCAGGAGCGCCCGGCGCGCACGGCGCTCGATGAAGCGGACAGCCACTACGCCTTCCTCAGCGCGCGGCGCGGCACCTTCGACGTATTGCGCGCCCGCGCCGATCTCGCGCTCGCCGTCGGCGACATCGAGGGCGCGCGCGCCGAGCTCGCGGCGCTCCGCAAGCTGCTCGCCGGGCCGGACCTCGCCGATCTCGCGCCTCAAGCCGACCTGATCGAGGCGCGGCTCGCCCTCGCCAACGGCCAGGCCGAGGAGGCCGCTTCGTTGTTCGCGCGCGCCGTCCGCGCCTATCGGATTGCCGCGCCGGGCATCGAAACGCAGGGCGCGCTTGCCGCCGCGCTCGCGGGACTTGCCGAGGCCGCGTTCGCCGCGCGGCGTATTCCCGAGGCGCGCGCCAGCGCCGCCGAGGCGATCGAACTGCGGGAGAAGCTCGGCGAGCGCGCGCGCGTAATCCGCGCGCTGGTCCAGCTCGCGCTCTGGGAGGTTGGCGCCGGAGAAACGGTGCCGGCCGAACGCGCGCTTGCCCAGGCTCTTGGGGCGTGGCGCGCGCACGGCGCCGGGCCCATCGGTGCGGAAAATGCGGCGACGATCCGGCTGCTCTGCGCCGGCGCGTTGCGCGCCAGCGCGGCGTGCAAAGCGGCGCTCGCGCTCGAGACGCCGGCCTCCGGCCGCTAGAGCGCACTCACCTCGTGGCGCAGCCGGCCGAGCGCCGGCGCCGGCAGCCCCTCAATCTCCTCGTCCGGGATGGCGTGGCGCGGCAGCAGGACGCGCGCGGCCAGGGCCGACGCGGTCTCGAAGCGGCCGTGCCGGAATTCGTCGACGGCGAGCATGAGGTGGAACAGGCGCCACGCGATGGGCTCCCCGAGTTCGACCTCGATGGCCGCCAGCGCGCGTTTGATGAGGGCGCGGGTGGCCTCTCCGTTCGCAATGCCGTTCATCGATTTCCCCACGCCGCTCCCGCGGCTGCCGGGCACCACAATTCTTCCTCGAGCATGCTCGCCGAACGGCCGCCCGCCGTCGATTCCGCATCGGGCCTAATCGATCGGGCTATGCCGATTGGCCGGGCGGATTCGCGCCGGGCGAGCGGGGGATCTTGAACGCGGCATAGGCGAGCGCGGCCCATCCGCCGAGGAAGGCGAGCCCGCCAAAGGGCGTCACCAGTCCCGCCATGCGCACGCCCGAAAGGGCCATGAAATAGAGCGAGCCGGAAAAAAGCACGCTGCCGGCGAGGAACAGCGCCGCCGCGGCGCCTGCGGCGCGCGCCGCACCGCCGCGGATCGCGAAGGCGGCGAGGCCCATCGCCAGCGCATGATACATCTGATAGCGCGCGCCGGTCTCGAAGGCCTGCAGCGCTTGCGCATCGAGCCGGGTTTGCAGCGCGTGGGCGCCGAACGCGCCCGCCGCCACCGCCAAGAAGCCGCTCGCCGCGGCGATGAACAGCCAGGTGCGCATGGTGCCTCGCGCCGGATTCGTCCGCTCGGTACCGGATCGAGCATAGCGGGCCCCGCCGGGCGAGACACCTGTTCTCGTCCGAGGTGAGCTTGCTCACAGTCGCCGGCCCGTGTTCCCTGTAGAACGCAGGATGGGCGCATCCCCGCGCGGCGGTTCTCGATCGGCGAAGCCGGCGCGGTTTCAGCGCGGCGAAGAGGGAGGGGAAGGTGGTCAGCGATCTCCAGAAGCGTACGGCGCAGGCGATCATCAACGTGTTCGAGACCGGCCGGCCGCGCGGGGACTACGCGAGCGTCGTGTTCCATCCGCAGGATCCCGGCCAGCTCACCTACGGGCGCTCGCAGACGACGCTGGCGAGCGGCAATCTCGCGCTGCTGATCGCGGCCTATTGCCGGGCCGACGGCGCCGTCTTCGCCGAGGCGCTGCGCCCCTATCTCGGCCGGCTCCAGAGCCGCGACCCCGCCCTCAACACCGACGTGGCGCTGCGCGGCCTCCTGCGCGAGGCCGGCGGCGATCCCGTCATGCGGGCGACGCAGGATGCGTTCTTCGATCGCGTCTATTGGGTTCCCGCCGTGACTTCGGCCGCATCCGCCGGCATTGCGACGGCGCTCGGCACCGCCGTGGTCTATGACGGCACCGTCCACGGCGCCTGGGCGCTGATCCGCGACCGCGTGACGGCGGCGCAGGGCACGCCCAAGACCGCCGGCGAGAAGCCGTGGATCAAGGCCTACGTCGATACGCGCCGCGCCTGGCTCGCCGGGCATTCCAACCCGCTCTTGCGCCTGACGGTGTATCGCATGGACACGTTCCGCGAGCTGATCGGCGCCGACAATTGGGACCTCACGCTGCCGCTCCGCGCGCATGGCACGCTCATCGATGCGGCGGCGGTGTTGGGCACGGGCGCGCCGATCATCGTCTCGGCGGCGGAGGCCGAAACCCGGCTCTTGTCGCTCCAGCGGCCCTTCCTCGCCGGCGACGACGTGCGCCAGCTCCAGGCCGCGCTCGCCAGGGCCGGGCACAAGCTGGCCGCCGACGGCGTCTTCGGTCCCGCCACGGACAAGGCGCTGCGCGCGTTCCAGAAGAAGAGAAAGCTGGTGGAGGACGGCATCGCCGGCGCCGCCGTCCGCGCCGCGCTCAAGATGGTGTAGCGGCGAGGCGGCGGCGGATTTCGCGGGCGATCGCAAGGCCGCGCTCGCTCGGCCTTTGGGCCGCCACGCCGCCCGCCGCCGCAGGGGCCAATGTGACCCCGCTCACTCGCCGCTCTCCCGGCCGCCCGCTAGGCTGCCTCGCGTTGCCCTTCTCTTGCGGCAGCCCCGGCCGCGGGCGCTTCGATACCCGATCCCGGCGAGGCTCTCGAACCCGATCCCAGTGGAGCGGCGCATGAGCAAGAAGCAGACTGCGAAATCGTCGTGGATCCACGCGGTTGCCTACGTCGCCGTCGCCGGCATCAGCGCGCTCTTGGCCTACGGCCTCGCCGACATGAACAAGAGCTTCCGCATCGAGCTCGACAAGGACGGCAAGATCGCCGTCGCCGTCAGCGCCGACGAGACCTTCGCCAAGCTGCTCGAGAAGGCGCTGACCGCGGGCGGCCCCGAGGTCGACGCGGTCCTCGCCGGCAAGAAGTATTACAGCCTCACCAATGTGAAGCTGGTCGACGAGCTCGAGAACCTCGATTTCTCCGACGCCAAGGCCGCCGAGATCGCGAAGCGGCTGCGGCGGATGCTGTGGGATCTGCGCGGGCCGTTCAAGCTGCCGGGCACGCTGCGCGGCGCCGACCAGCGCATGACCGGCGCGCTCGAGGATCTCGACAAGGCGGTCGAGGACTCGAAGCGCAGCAGCGCGCTCTTGGCCGAACTCTGGAAGCGCATGCTCGACCAGGAGGGCATCTTCCGCGTGCGCTTCTTCAAGGCGACGGTGACGCTGGTGCGGCACGCGCCCAACGGGGGCGGGAAGACGGCGATCGTCTACGTTTGCCCCGGAAGCGCGCTCGCCACCGGCCGCATCATGCAGCTCTACACGGATCGCGGCGGCAACATTTTCGCCGAAGTGCGCCAGAACAACGCGGTGCTCGATTGCGACGGATCGACGCCGACGGCCGAGAGCCTCTTGGCCGAGGGCAGCATCACGCGGCTGGGCCTCGGCGAAGAGGCGTTCAAGCAGCTCGTGGCCTCAGAGGGCGCGACCGTGGCCGCGAATGGAACGGTCGATGCGAAATTCGCGATCTACCCCAAGAATCAGATAGCCCTGTCGAGCGAGTGACAGCACATGAAAAACTTGCGCAACATGGCCGGCTTGAGCCTCCTCCTGCTTCTCCTGACGACGGGCCAGGCACTCGCCGCCTGCTACCACAACGGCCGGCTGGTGCGGGACGGCACGCGGATCGGCCCGCTCGTCTGCGAATTCGGCCGCTGGGTGGCGCGCCCCTGAGCGAAGGCTGGCCTGGCAAGCACGCCGCCGCCGTGGCCGCGCCCATTCCGCGCGATCGCAAAAAAGAGGTCAGCCTCCTTTCGCGGAGAAGACTCTGATCCCGTCAAGGCCCCTTTGTTATCGCGCGGCCGCGCTCTTGCGGAACATGCGGGCGATTTCGAACCGGTCCTGGGCGCTCAGCGCGTCGGGCGCCGCGGCCGCGCGCGCGTCGGAGCCGCGATCGTCGCCGACGCCGAGCGAAAACAGCTGGTCGGACATCGCCAACAGCGTTTGCGGCGGGCGCGCGGCGCGATCGGCCGGGCGCGGATCGCCGGCGAGCGCGAGCGTCGCCGCCGTCAGCAGCAAGACGACGGCGCCGAAGAACGGGCCCGAGCGGAGCCGCTGGGGCCGGCTGCCGGTGCTGAAGACGCCGGACGCGCACATGACGCTGGCCGAAAGACGGCTGAGCTCGGTCGGCGCGGCCTTGAAGCGCCGGCTCGGTCCGGTGACGTAGGGGTACGGACGAACTGCGTCCGCGGGTGACGTGGCGACCTGCAACATGCTTACTCCCATCGGCCAAGCGGTGGCCGGCAGTGCTAACACTTCGGTAAGCCCAATTCTTTATGAGCAACCGGCGCGGGCAAGCACGATTTCGCGCGGCATATGGTAAAAATCGCTTTTCAGCCACTACCGGTAGCACGTTAACACTTTTTGCGCCGCGCCCGTGACAATTGGGTGTCGGCAGCACGGCGCGGCGGCGCGCCCGCGTCTTCCGCATTTTCGAATCGCGCGATCGCGCCGCGCTGCTGCGCGACCGCACCGGCGGCGCAAGGCTCCGCGATTGGCAGCTGCTGAAGACCGCGCTCGCGAGACGGTGGCGGACGCCGCTGCCTCTTTACGCTTTTGCAACCATGCAGCGCGAGCATGGCGCCGGCACCAGCACGCCCCGCCCAGAACGGTGGCGGCGGTTCGGCCCGGCGACCAGTCCGGATCAAGGATTTGGGCCATGAAGCGATTCAGAATTGGACGTGCGGACACGAACGACATCGTCCTGGACGAGCCATCGGTTTCGCGCGAGCACGCCGAGCTGACCAAGCTCGAGCGCGGGGCCTTTCTGCTCCGGGATCTCGGCAGCACCTACGGCACGTCCGCGCGTCAGGGCTCCGACTGGCACTTGGTCACGGCCGAGAACGTGGATTACGAAACGCCGATTCGCATCGGCGAGTGCGAGACCACGGTCGCCAAACTGCTGCGCGAGGTCGACCCGCTCGCGGTTTACATGGATTCGGCCGAGCCGCCGTGGGTGACGCCGGGCCCGCGCCTGTCGCCGGACGAGCTCGCCCACCAGCCCGAGACGACCTATGTCGGCTGGGGTCCGGGGGCCGAGCCGCTCCCGCTCTTCCCGCCGCCGCCCCCCGCGCCGCCGCGCCCCGCTTGGGCGCGCCGGCGCTTTGTCGTTCTGGCCCTGATCGGCATCGGCGCGATCGCGACCGCCGCGCTGAGCATGATTGCGGCGACCGCGCTCTGATGCGCGCGGCGAAATTGGCGGTGGCATGATTTGAGCGGAAAAAAAGGGGCTGCGCCGCTTGCGGTGAAGAAGGGGTCTCGCCCCATGCGCCGCATGACTTGATGCAGATCATCGCCCTGCCGGGCCGCACTGCGGCAGAATTTTTCTCGGTCATACGAATCGAGAAGGAGGGCAGGTCACGCTGCGCCGTTCGCGGCGCTCGGGCCCGCCCTCGGGAGGAGGCCCATGCGCAAGATTGGCTGTGCAGCGATCATGCTCGGCGCGCTCGCCGTGGCCGGCGCCGAAAGTTCGGCCTTCGCCGCGATGGGCCAGTGCTACGACGCCTACGGGCGCCCCGTCGGCCCGCCGCACAACACCGACAACCCGCCCTACGATCTGATCTGCCGGGTCTATCGCATCGGCGGATCGTGCACCCATGTGCAGCCGGCATGGGCGGAGAATAATTGCGGTCCCGGCCCGCGCTACCCGCTCTATCGCCGGTCTCCCTACACCTACGGTCCCGGTTTCCCCGAGCGGCCGCGCTACTACCATCCGGGCTATCCATCCCCCGCGCAGCCGTACCAGCAGTACCCCCACACCGGGACGCCGGGCATGGGTAGCTGCCCCTTTCCCGACATTGAACGGTGCCACGAAGGCCAAAGAGCGCCCGGCAATTAGGGCTCGATGGGCCGCGGGTAATAAGAAAGGGAAAGCGGGTCAGAGCCCATTCCGCCGCGAAGGGGTCTGACCCCTTTTCTTCCGGGATTGTCGCGGCCTCGCCTCAAGCGAGCTTGATCCCAAGCCGCCGGCCGTTCTGCCACACGACGGTGCCTGTGACATCGCCGAGTTGAGCGCAGGAGATCGTGATGGGCCCCAGCTCTAACGGCTGGGCCTCGGGCAGGCAGATTTTGGCGCCACCCAACGAGTAATCGAGGATCACGCACGGATACTCGGTCCGGCCCTGCGTGACGGTTGCGTGCCAGAGAAAGCGCTTACGCGAATACTTACGCCGCTCTACGAACTCGGCGACCTTGTTCGGTTTCATGCAGACGCACCCACATTTCCCCAGCTGCGTGAATGTACGCGTGCCTGCTTTCTAAAATCCTACCAGACAGCCGTGGTCAGCATTGGGGTCAGGCCCCTTTCACACAAAATGAGGCCTGACCCCTTCTGTCTTTCCGGCCGCTCTGGGCAGATCGGAGCGCGTTGTCGCCCAACACGCTTGAAATGTCCTGCCGTGCAAGAGCCGCCGTGGTTGCTCGTGACTTGCTGCGTGGAAACCGTATCTTTATGGAGAACCGAGCCCCGCTGATCGCGATGGAGGACGGAAACGATGGATGAAGACGAGATAATGGCGGCAGTTCGGAAGGCCCTTCGTTCGGAAATGCGGACGCTCCTAGAGCGCAGCCCAGGCGCGGATCGCCGCAGATTGCTAGACAGGGCGGTTGCGTTCCAACTGGATAAACTGGAGTTGAGGCTTTTGCCGAAGAGCGAAGACCCCGACACCTTGAGGATAGTCGTCAGGGCATGTTTCGAGCAGGCGGCAAACGAGATGCGCGCAACCTTCTAGTGTCCTGATCGAGAAATTCGCTGCATTCTGGCCTTGCGGTTCAGGAGGTCAGAATGGCGAAAGGCAAGGCGTCGGTCATTGTGCTGTCGGTGGACGAGCAACAGGAATTGGAGTCGCTGACGCGACGGCGTT
>DATBLL010000065.1:0-4324 GCA_036555425.1 Alphaproteobacteria bacterium
GCCGAGACCTTCGATCGTGACCGGGCTGAACAGCACATGGCCGACGACCCCGGCGTCCACGACGGCGACGAGCGACACGGTCGCCTTGCCGGCGTTTCGCAGCGCATCGACCAGACGCGCCTCCGCGGGGCGCCCAAACGCCGCCTCGTGCACCGCCGCGATGGCGGTACGGTCGGCTTCCCGTTCGGCGCGAATGAGGAGCGCGGTCAACTCAAGCCAGGCTCAGCAGCAGCTCCGCCGCACGGTCCCACCGTTAAGCGCTGCGCACGCGCACTTCCATGCGCCCCACCTTCTCCACCTCGGCGATCATGAGGTCGCCGTTCTTGACCGGCCCCACGCCCTCGGGCGTCCCCGACATGATGATGTCGCCCGGCAGCAGCGTGTAGTAGCTCGAGAAGAATTCGATGCATTGCTGCACGTTCAAGATCAGCATCTTGGTGTTCGATTTCTGGCGCATCTCGTTGTTCACGGTGATCCAGAGATCGAGGTTGTTGGGATCGGCGATCTCGTCGGCGGTGACGAGCCAGGGCCCCAGCACCGAGTAGCTGTCGATGCTCTTCCGCACCGAGCGGTCCTCGGTGCCGCGCACGGTCATGTCGAGGCCGATCGCGTAGCCGGCCACGTAGTCCAGCGCCGTAGCGGCGGGAATGGCGGAGCCGGCCTTGCCGATGACGACGGCGAGCTCGACCTCGTGATCGTTGCGCCGGTCGGGAAAGCGCAGCGCGACGCCTTCGCTCGGCCCCACCAGCGAGGAATTGGCCTTCAAGAAGGGCCCGGCTGTGCGGATGTTGAGCATGTTCGGCGAAGGGCTGGCGAAGGCGCTCAGATTCTTCGTCGCCTCGTCGATGTGGAGCTGGTAGTTCACCGGCGCGCCGATGATCTTCGAAGGATTGGCGACCGGGCTCTTGAGCTTGACCGAAGCGAGCGGCTTCGGCGTCGCGGCGTGCTTGATCTCCTTGATGCGCGCCACGACCTTGCCGAGGTTCGCGACGAGCAGATCACCCGGCGGCAGCGGCCACGAGACTTTCGGCAGAACGTCGAGCGCGCCGGTGACGTCGAGCACGCGGTCGCCCTCGACGACGCCCAGGCGATCATTGTCGAAGCGGCAGATCTTCATCGCAGCGTTTCCTCCTCGATTGAATTTGGCCGGTCCGGCGCGTCAGGCTTCGTCCGGCGGCAGCTCGGCGAGCAAAACCAGCGCCTCCAACACGGCGGCGCGCTTTTCCGGCGGCACCGGCGCCAGGATCTCGTCCTGCACCGCCATCGCCGCGTCGACGCAGGCGTCGAGCGCCGCGATGCCGGCCCCGGTGGCCCAGAGCGTGTTGACGCGCTGGTCGGCCGCATCGCGTTTCCGCTCGATATAGCCGCGCGCCACCATGCGATCGATCATGTCGGCGACGGTGCTGCGGTCGATGCCGGTCTTGTCGACGAGATGCGTCTGGTTGAGGCCGGGGTTCTGATAGACCGTCACCAGCACCGCGAACTGCGGCGGCCGCAAGCCGTTTTCGCCCACGGCCTGGACGAAGAGATCGACCGCGCGCTGCTGCGCCCGGCGCAGCAGATGGCCGGGCGTGCGGCGGATATCGACCAGGTCGATCGCCCGCGGGGCTGGCTTGGCCCGTGCCGTTCCGCTTGCCATTCCGACTTGACCTTGACCTTGACCGTTCGAAATTAATCCGTATACTGATGAATTATGCCTGGCGCTGCGGCGCCGGTCCAGAAGAATCCGGCGAGGAACGTCTTGGCGTCTCCGGCCAGCGTGCCGGAGGTCGCGAGTGGAGAAGGAGTGCGGGTCATGGAATTCGGCATCCAGTTTTTCCCCGATATCGGTCCCAAGGTAAAGTCGGCCCAGGCCTATTGGGACGATGCGCTCCGGCTCTGCGACCACTTCGATGCGCTCGGCTACACGCATGTGCGCACGGTCGAGCACTATTTCGAGCCTTATGGCGGCTACACGCCCAACCCGCACATCTTCCTCGTCGCCGCCGCGCAGCGCACGAAGAAGGCGCGGCTTGTCACCGGCGCCGTGCTCCCGGTCTTCAATCACCCGTTCAAGATCGCGGGCGAGATCGGCATGGTCGACGCGATGTCGAATGGCCGCCTGGAATGCGGCTTTGCGCGCGCGTTCCTGCCGCACGAATTCGCGCGCTTCGGAATCGCGATCGACGAAAGCCGCGCGCGCTTCGACGAAGGCATGGAGGCGGTCCGGCGCCTGCTCGAGGAGGAGAACGTCACCTTCGAGGGCAAATTCCACAAGTTCAAGAACGTGACCTCGCTGCCGCGGCCGACGCAGAAGCCGCGCCCGCCGTTCTGGGTGGCCGCCATCGGCACGCCCGAGAGCTTCGAGAAGGCCGGCAAGGCTGGTCACAGCGTGATGGCGATCCCGATGGCGGGCGGCAAGATGAAGGAGCTGCTCGGCCTCTACCGCAACGCCTGGCGCGCCGCGGGCCACAAAGGCAACGGCCGCGTCATGCTCGCGTTCCACATGTTCTGCCACGAGGACAACAACAAGGCGCGCGACATCGCGCGCGAGCCGCTGAACCGCTATCTGAAGTCGCTGGTCGCGGCGGCCTCGGATTGGACCAGCGGGACGAGCTCCAAGGACTATCCGGGCTACGACAAGATCATCGCCGGCATCGCCAAGGAGAACTTCGAGACGCAGACCGCGAAGGGCGCGGCCTGGGTCGGCAGCCCCGACCACATCAAGAAGCAGATCACCGATTTTGTCGAGCTCAACGGCGATTTCGAGATCGCGTCGATCCAGGTCAACTTCAACAACATCCCCTACGAGGAAGCGCTACGCTCGATGACGCTCTTCTCGAAAGAGGTCATGCCGCACTTCGAGCGGATGAAGAAAGCGGCGGAGTAGCGCCGGCGCCTAACGCGCGCTTTCGAGCGCCTGTTCGACCGCCGCGATCTGGCGCTCGACGTCGATGGCCATCTCCGACGCGATGGTGAGGCCGCGATCCTCGTAGACGTTGGCGCGCGGCTTCTTCTTGTGCCAGGCGGCCACGGCGTCGTCGCGGCGCTTGATCAGCCATTCGATCTGCGGCCGGAACAGCGGCAGCATCGCGCTGATCCAGCGGTTCACCGGCCAGGACGGATGCGCGAGATCGATCTCGAAGAAGTCGAGCATGCGGATCACATCGTCGGCGCGATACCAGGTCTCGTCGGTCACCCAGCGATTGGTGGTGAAGAGCGAAACCGGCTGGCCGAAGCGGTCCATGCCGACGGCGACGAGGTGCGAGAGGGCGGCATTGGGCTCGGCCGGCGGCGCCACGCCCGCGATTGGCACCGGCTTCACGCCGCGCGGCATGCCGGCCGGCCGCAAGAAGGTGTGGAAATGCCCGTGCTCGCCGGGGCGCTCGTGCTCGGGATGGGCGTGATAGTAATACTGCGCGTGCGTGGCGCGGTCGTAGACGTCGCCCTTGGGGTAATGGTCCCATTCGTAGAAGCTGGGCGCGTCGCGCAGCAGCTCGGCGACGACGTTGCCGCCGTCCTTGGCCAGCACGCGCATGCAGTTCTTCACCTCGCGCCCGGCGTCGAGCATCGCCTCGAGCCGCGCCCGGGCGAGGCTGGCGAAGCGGACGGCGGGCGCCGCGGCCTGCGGCTGCTTCTTGGCGCGCGGGCGCATCGTCAGCGGATCCAGCCGCGCTCCTTGTAGAGCTTGGCGGCGCCATCGTGCAGCGGCACGACGAGGCCGTCGCCGATCATGCGCCGGTGGTCGAGTCGGGCGATGACCGGGTCGGCGCGCTGCAGGCGCGGGAGATTGTCGAACACGGCCTTCACGATCTCGTAGACCACGCGCGCCTCGACCTTGCTCGTGCTGGCCGCCACCATGGCGAAGCCAACCGTCGGGACCTCGCGCGGAACGCCTTTGTAGAGGCCGCCTGGAACCGGCGCGCGCAGGAGGTAGCGGTTCTCGCGGTCGAGCGCCTCGATCTCGCGCCCGGCGACGGGCACGAGCACGGTCTCGCAGGCCTGCGCCGTCGCCCGCACGCCGGGGTCGGGATTGGCGGCGAGATAGAACACGGCGTCGACGCGGCCGCGGCAGAGCGCGTCGGTCTGGTCGGCGGCTTTGAGTTCCGAGGCGACGGCGAAGTCGCGCAGGGTCCAGCCGAACGCGGGGGCGAGCAGCTCGTACATGATGCGCGCGCCGCTGCCGGGCGGCCCGATGTTGACGCGCTTGCTCTTGAGGTCGGCGGCCGCCTTGATGCCGGAAGCGGCGCGGGCCATCACCACGAAGGTCTCGATCTGCAGCGAGAACAGCGCGCGCAGATCCTCGTTGACGCCGCCGCGGCGCTCGCGCCCGCTGCCGCGCACG
>DATBLL010000123.1:0-3199 GCA_036555425.1 Alphaproteobacteria bacterium
CGCCGGCAGCAGCATTGTCCGCAATGTCATGCCGGCAGCAAACCACGGCGGGCCTACGTCGTCGAGGGCGCCTGTGGACGCCTGCCGTGCCCGCGTTCCGCCCGCCGCCGCAGGCGTGCTAGTCGTGCCTTGGCATGAACATCCTCCTTCTCGGCTCGGGCGGGCGCGAGCACGCGCTCGCCTGGAAGATCTCGGGCAGCCCGCTATGTGACCGGCTCCTGATCGCGCCTGGCAATCCCGGCACGGCGCGATGCGGCACCAACGTCGCCCTCGACCTGAGCGATCACCGCGCGGTTATCGCGTTCTGCCGTGCCGAGGCGATCGATCTGGTCGTGGTCGGCCCGGAGGCGCCGCTGGTTGCCGGGCTCGTCGACGACCTCGGGGCCGCCGGCGTCAAGGCATTCGGCCCGTGCCGGGCTGCCGCGCAGCTTGAAGGCTCGAAAGCCTTCACGAAGGAACTGTGCCGGGAGTTCAAGATTCCCACCGCCGCCTTCGCCCGCTTCACCGACGCCGAGCCTGCAAAAGCCTATGCGCGCGAGTGCGGCGCGCCGATCGTCGTCAAGGCCGACGGCCTCGCAGCCGGGAAGGGCGTCGTGGTCGCGGCCACCGTTGCGGAGGCGGAGGCGGCGATCGAAGCCATGCTCGGCGGTTCCCTTGGCGCGGCCGGCGCCGAACTCGTGATCGAGGAATGCCTCGTCGGCGAGGAGGCGAGCTTCTTCGCGCTGAGCGACGGCATGACCGCGATCCCGCTCGGCACGGCGCAGGACCACAAGCGTGTCTTCGATGGCGACGAGGGACCGAATACCGGCGGAATGGGCGCCTATTCGCCGGCGCCCGTGCTGACGCCCGAGCTCGAGGCGCGTGTGATGCGCGAGATCGTGCTGCCGACGGTGGCGGGCATGAAGGCGCGCGGCACGCCGTATGTCGGCGTGCTCTATGCGGGCCTGATGATCACGGCAGAGGGGCCGAAGCTGATCGAATACAATGTGCGCTTCGGCGATCCCGAATGCCAGGTCCTGATGCCGCGCATGAAGACCGACCTCGTGGCGGCCATGCTGGCGGCCTGCGACGGCGTTCTGAAAAGTTTCGACGTGCGCTGGTGGGACGACGTCGCGCTCACCGTCGTGCTCGCGGCGCGAGGCTATCCCGGCGCGTTCGAGCGCGGCTCGGAAATCCGCGGGCTCGCCGCGGCCGAGGCGCTCGACGACGTGCTCGTCTTCCATGCCGGCACCAGGACAGAGGGCGGCCGCCTCCTTGCCCAGGGCGGGCGCGTGCTCAACGTCACGGCGACGGGCAGGACGGTAGCCGAGGCGCAGGCGCGCGCCTACGAGGCCGTCGCCAGGATCGAGTGGCCGCAAGGCTTTTGCCGGCGCGACATCGGCTGGCGGGCGGTGCAGCGCGAACGCCAGCCGGGCTGACAATCTCCCCTGACAGGCTATCGTGGTGGTTCATGAACCACGGCTCGGCCCGATGACCGATACAGGCGACCTCTTTCCCGGCTTCGACTCGCATTGGATCGATACGGCGGCTGGCCGCATCTTCGCGCGCAGCAAGGGCGGGGGGCCGCCGCTCATGCTGCTGCACGGTTTTCCGCAGACCCACGCGTGCTGGCACCGCATCGCGCCGGCGCTCGCCGAGACGCATCGCGTCGTGTGCATGGATCTGCGCGGCTACGGCTGGTCGTCGGCGCCGCGCGGCGATGCGGCACACGAGACCTATTCGAAGCGCGCCATGGGCCGCGACGTGGTCAATGTCATGGAGGCGCTGGGACATGTGCGCTTCGCGCTCGCCGGGCATGACCGCGGCGCGCGCGTGGCCTACCGCCTCGCGCTCGATGAGCCGGGCCGGATCGAGCGCCTCGCCTTGCTCGATATTCTGCCGACCGCCAGCTACTGGGACAAGATCCGCGCCGGGACGGCGGAGGCGCCGCATTGGCAATTCCTCGCCCGTCCGGCGCCGGAACCTGAGACGGAGATCGGCAAGGATCCCATCGCCTTTGTCGACGGCCTGCTCGCGCGCTGGTCGCGCGCCGGCACGCTCGATGCCTTCGACCCGCGAGCGCTCGCCGCCTACCGGCAAAGCGCCAACGAGCCCTCGCGCATCCACGCCTTTTGCGAGGACTACCGCGCCGGCGCCACGCTCGACGACGCGCAGGACCGGGACGATCTGAAAGCCGGACGCAGGATCTCCTGCCCGGTCGTGATCCTGTGGAGCGGCTATCTCGCCCGCGGCGGCGCTACCGAAACGCCGCCTCAGGTGTGGCGACGGACGTTTGCGCCGGAGGCCGCCGAAGCAAAGGTGAGCGCCGGCCATTTCCTCGCCGAAGAGGATCCCGACGGCACGCTCGCCGCGCTGCGAAGCTTTCTCGGAACCTGACCGTGCCGACGGTCGCGCTCGCGCTCGGAGCCGGCGGCGCGCGCGGCCTTGCGCATATCGCCGTGCTTGAAGCCTTCGACGAGCTCGGCCTCAAGCCGGTCGCCATCGCCGGCGCATCGATCGGCGCCATGGTCGCGGCCGCCTATGCGGCCGGCCTGTCGGCCAAAGCAATCCGCGCGCATGCGCAGGATGTGCTGCGCGACCGCGCCACGCTCATGTCGGCGCTGATCCAGTCCCGCAGCGGCCGCCTCACAGGAATGCTCTCGGCCTTCGGCAATCCGTTTCTGGTCGACAGCGAGAAATTTCTCGACCGGCTCTGGCCGCGCATGGTTCCCGATCATTTCGAAGACCTGCAGCTTCCCTTGACGGTGATTGCCACCGATTATCACGCCCGCACCGAGGCGGTGTTCACGAAAGGACCGCTCCTGCCGGCCGTCGCCGGCTCGATCGCCATTCCCGGCCTGGTCCGTCCCGTCCCTCACGGCGCGCGCATCCTGGTCGATGGCGGCGCGGTCAACCCGCTGCCATTCGACCACCTGGTCGGCCAGGCCGATCTCGTCGCCGCCGTCGACGTCACCGGGGGGCCGGTCCCGCATGCATCACGCGCCCCGACCAGTTTCGAGATGATGTTCGGAACGCTGCAGATCATGCAGGGCGCGATCGTCGCCGCGAAGCTCGAGATCCATCGGCCTGCGATCCTGGTGCGCCCGCCGGTCGGGCATTTCCGCATGCTCGATTTCTTCAATGCGCGCGCCATCCTTGCGGCCGCCGCGCCGGCCAAGGATGCGCTCAAGCGCGAGTTGGAGGCGCACTTCCGGTAATG
>DATBLL010000132.1:0-9339 GCA_036555425.1 Alphaproteobacteria bacterium
CCCGCAAACGCTGAACCCTAGAAGCAAGGCTCATGTCCGCAGTCGCCGCTCATCCCCGTCCCGAACTCCTGCAAGTCGCCGACGCCGTCGCCCGCGAGAAGGGCATCAGCCGCGACGAAGTGCTCGAAGCCATGGAGCAGGCCATCCAGAAGGCCGGCCGCTCCAAATACGGGCCCCTGCTCGACATCCGCGCCAAGATCAACCGCGCCAATGGCGAGGTGATGCTGGCGCGCTACCAGACGGTGGTCGAGGCGGTCGAGGACGAGCACAATCAGCTGACGCTCGCCCAGGCGCAGAAGAAGGATCCGGCCAAGAAGGTCGGCGACACCTTCGTCGACGTGCTGCCGCCGATCGATTTCGGCCGCATCGCGGCGCAGACCGCGAAGCAGGTCATCGTGCAGAAGGTGCGCGAGGCCGAGCGCGAGCACCAGTTCGAGGAGTTCAAGGACCGCGTCGGCCAGATCGTCCACGGCGTCGTGAAGCGCGTCGAGTGGAGCGGCACGGTCATCGATTTGGGCCGCGGCGAGGGCATCATCCGCCGCGAAGACCTGATCCCGCGCGAGATGTTCAAGCAGGGCGACCGGGTGCGCGCCTATATCTACGACGTGCGCAAGGAGACGCGCGGCCCGCAGATCTTCCTCTCGCGCACCCATCCGCAATTCATGGCCAAGCTCTTCGCCCAGGAAGTGCCCGAGATCTACGACAACATCATCGAGGTGAAGGCGGTGGCCCGCGATCCGGGCTCGCGCGCCAAGATCGCCGTCGTCTCGCGCGACAGCTCGATCGACCCGGTCGGCGCCTGCGTCGGCATGCGCGGCAGCCGCGTCCAGGCGGTGGTGGCCGAGCTGCAGGGCGAGAAGATCGACATCATCCCGTGGTCGCAGGACACGGCGACCTTCGTCGTGAACGCGCTCGCTCCGGCGGAAGTCACCAAGGTCGTCCTCGACGAGGAAACCGGCACGATCGAGGTGATCGTGCCCGACGATCAGCAGAGCCTCGCCATCGGCCGCCGCGGCCAGAACGTGCGGCTCGCCTCGCAGCTGACCGGCTGGCACATCGAGATCCTGACCGAGGCCGCGGAATCGGAGCGGCGCCAGGAGGAGTTCAAGACGCGCTCGGCCCTCTTCATCGAGGCGCTCGACGTCGACGAGGTCATCGCCCACCTCCTGGTCACCGAGGGCTTCCGCAACATCGAGGACGTGGCCTTCGTGCCGCTCGAGGAGCTGGCCGCGATCGAGGGCTTCCAGGAGATCGCCGAGGAACTGCGCGAACGCGCCCAGGCGTATCTCGAGAAGCGCGACGCGGAGCTCACCGAGAAGCGCCGCGCGCTCGGCGTCGAGGATGCCGTGGCCGAGATCGACGAGCTCAACCCGCAGCGCCTCGTCAAGCTCGGCGAGGCCGGCGTCAAGACCATGGACGACCTCGCCGACCTCTCCACCGAGGAGCTGCGCTTCTACATGATGGAGACGCCGCCCAAGATCTCGCCCGACGAGTTCGGCCATTTGAAGGACGAGCGCCGGGCCAAGCTGTTGGCGAAATCGGTGCCCGAAGAGGGCAAGATCCAGCTGACGGCCGAGATGCTCAACTACATGAAGCCGCACCGGCTCAACAACGCGCTCAATGCGAGCCCGCTCAAACACGACGATGCGGAGAAGATCCTCCTCGCCGCGCGGAAGCACGTCTACGGCGAGGGATTCGAGTGGAAGAAGCCCGAAGCCGAGCCGGCCAAGGAAGGAGCGGCGGCCTGACGCGATGATGGAAACCGTGGCCGAGACCAACGAGACCCAAGCCGAACGTCGTTCGGCCCGCGCCGACGAGCGGTCTTCCGCTCGCTCCGAGCGGCGCTGCATCGTGACGCGCGAGAGCGCGCCGCGGGCGGGCCTCGTGCGCTTCGTGCTCGGCCCGGACCAGGCAGTGGTGCCCGACCTCGCCGAGGCGCTGCCGGGCCGCGGCGTGTGGGTCAGCGCCGTGCGCGGGGCTCTGGAAACCGCGCGCGCGAAGAATATATTCGCTCATGCGTTCCGCGCGCCGGCCAAGCCGCCCGCGGATCTCGCTGCCCGCGTCGAGCGCCTGCTGGCCGAGCGCTGCATTGCGCTCATCGGCTTCGCGCGGCGGGCCAACCAGATCTTCGTCGGCCGCGACCAAGTCAAGGCCGCGATCGGCGCCGGCCAAGTGGCGCTGCTGCTGGCCGCCGCCGACAGCGAGGGCCGCGACGCGGCCGATCTCGCCGCCCGCTTCGGCGGCGAGCGATTTTCCGTGCTGACCAGCGCCGAGCTCGGCGCCGCCCTGGGGCGTGAAGGTATCGTCCACATGGGAGTGAAGCCCGGCCGTCTCGCAGAAACGCTCGCCCGCGAACTCCGGCGCCTCCACGGCTTTCGGGCCGAAGAGGCAAATGCCGCGCCCCCGGCGCGCGGCCATCGACACTAAGGAACCGACACACTTATGCCCGAGACCAAGGAAACCGACTCCAAGAAACCTCTGAGCCTGACGCGGCCCGGCCGCCTCGAGCTCAAAAAGACCGTCGATGCCGGCATGGTGAAGCAAAGCTTCTCGCATGGCCGCAGCAAGCAGGTCTCGGTCGAGGTCAAGAAGAAGCGCACCTTCACCCGCGGCGCGACCTCGGGCGAGATGACCGAGGCCGAGAGCGCCGAGGCGAGCCCG
The DNA here is from genome assembly GCA_036555425.1 of Alphaproteobacteria bacterium. GTDB lineage: Bacteria > Pseudomonadota > Alphaproteobacteria > Bin65 > Bin65 > SBBV01. The sequence continues at coordinate 2,662 of DATBLL010000132.1, forward strand.
TTCAAGCCCACGCCCGGCCCCGATCTCGGGCGCGAGGCGCATCACGGCCTTTCCGATGCCGAGCGCTCGGCGCGTCTGCGCGCCCTCGAAGAGGCGAAGGCGCGGCATGAGGTACACTCGCCCGCGGAACTGAGGGCGCTGGAAGCGCGCGCGGCCGAAGCCATCGAAGAGGCGCCGAAGCCGGCGCCGCAGCCGGAGTATGTCGCACCGGTGGTGGAAGAGGCGGCGCCGGTCGTGGTCGAGGCGAAGGCGCCGGCCGTGGAGCCGACGGCACCGGTCGAGGAGAAGCCGGGCCGCAAGGCCCCGGTGATGGGGGCCGAGCAGCAGGTGCGCGAGCAGGCGCTCGACGCCGAACGCGTGCGCCAGGACGAGCTCGCGCGCCAATTGGCCGCCCAGCAGGTCGGCGGCCGCCTGGTCGTGAAGGTGCAGGCGCCCGCGGGGACCGAGGGAGCCGTGACGACGGTCGAGGCGCCGACGGTGGCGCCGCCGGTCGTCGAGGAGGAAGAGGAGGAAGAGGCCAAGGCCAAGCGCGGCCGCCAGAAGAAGGCTCCGGCCGTCTCGCCCAAGCCCACCGAGCGCCGGCGCGGCAAGCTCACCATCAACCAGGCCATCGACGAGGGCGAAGGCATCCAGCGCGTACGCTCGGTCGCCGCCTTCCGCCGCGCGCGCGAGAAAGAGAAGCGCAAGGCTCATGCCGAGCAGCAGCCGCAGGAGCGGAAGAAAGTGTCGCGTGAAGTCGTGCTGCCCGAGACGATCAGCGTCCAGGAGCTGGCCAACCGCATGGCCGAGAAGGGCGCCGACGTCGTCAAGATCCTGTTCAAGATGGGCGTGATGGCGACCGTCACGCAGAACATCGACGCCGACACGGCCGAGCTGGTGGCGAACGAGATGGGCCACCGCGTCAAGCGCGTCTCCGAATCCGACGTCGAGGTCGGCGTCGCGGGCGAGACCGACGAGGCCGCGACGCTGAAGCCGCGTCCGCCCGTCGTCACGGTCATGGGCCACGTCGACCACGGCAAGACCTCGCTGCTCGACGCGCTGCGCAAGACCGACGTCGCCGCGCACGAGGCCGGCGGCATCACCCAGCACATCGGCGCCTATCAGGTGCTGATGCCCTCGGGCGCCAAGATCACGTTCCTCGACACGCCCGGCCACGCCGCCTTCACGCAAATGCGCGCGCGCGGCGCCAAGGTCACCGACATCGTCGTCCTCGTGGTCGCCGCCGACGACGGCGTGCAGCCGCAGACGATCGAGGCGATCTCGCACGCCAAGGCTGCGGGCGTGCCGCTCATTGTCGCCGTCAACAAGATCGACAAGCCCGACGCCGATCCGCGGAAGGTGCGCCAGGCGCTCCTCCAACACGAGATCGTCGTGGAAGAGATGGGTGGCGAGACGCTCGCCATCGACGTCTCGGCGATCAAGGGCACCAATCTCGACAAGCTCGAGGAGGCGATCCTCCTCCAGGCCGAAGTGCTCGAGTTGAAAGCCAATCCCGAGCGCGAGGCGCAGGGCACCATCGTCGAGGCGCGGCTCGACCGCGGCCGCGGGCCCGTGGCGACCGTGCTGGTGCAGAAGGGCACGCTCAAGGTCGGCGACATCGTCGTCGCCGGCAACGAGTGGGGCCGCGCCCGCGCGCTCACCAACGACCGCGCCGACCAGGTGAGGAACGCCGGCCCCTCGATGCCGGTCGAGATCCTCGGGCTCCAGGGCGTGCCGCAGGCGGGCGATCCCTTCTCGGTCGTCCCCGACGAGGCGCGCGCCCGCGAGATCACCGAATACCGCAAGCGCCAAGCGCGCGAGCGCGGCGTCGTCGCGCGCGGCACCATCGAGCAGATGTTTTCGAAGATCAGCGAGGGCGCCGCGAAGGAGCTCGGCGTCGTCGTCAAGTCCGACGTGCAGGGCTCGGCCGAGGCGATCGTCAACGTGCTCGAGGGCCTCTCGACCGACAAGGTCAAGGTCCGCGTGCTGTTGAGCGGCGTCGGCGGCATCAACGAGTCCGACATCACGCTCGCCAAGACGTCGGGCGCCTTCATCATCGGCTTCAACGTCCGCGCCTCGTCGCAGGCGCGCGATCTCGCGCAGCGCGAAGGCATCGACATCCGCTACTACTCGATCATCTACGACATCGCCGACGACGTGAAGAAGCTGATGGAGGGCCTGCTCGCGCCGGTCAAGCGCGAGAGCTTCATCGGCTACGCGCAGATCCTCGAAGTGTTCAAGATCACCAAGGTCGGCAACGTCGCGGGCTGCAAGGTCACCGAAGGCGTGGTCAAGCGCGGCTGCGGCGTGCGCCTCCTGCGCGACAACGTCGTGATCCACCAGGGCACGCTCTCGACCTTGAAGCGCTTCAAGGACGAGGTGCGCGAGGTCAAGGCCGGCCTCGAATGCGGCATGGCCTTCGAGAACTATCAGGACATCCGCCAGGGCGACCAGATCGAGTGCTACGTCGTCGAGGAAGTCGCGGCGACGCTGTAGCGGCGGGTAATCACGTAGGGGCGCGCTGCGCGCGCCCCGTTCGCACCGGCGCGCGCTGTGCAGAGTGAGAAAGGCGCGCGCAGCGCGTCCCTGCGACGCGGACATCCAGACAAGAACAAGATGCGCAAAACCCACGAGCACGAGCACACTTCCGCCCGCCACCTCCGCGTCGGCGAGGCGATCCGCCATGCGCTGGTGGAGATCTTCGCGCACGGGCACTTTCGCGATCCCGAGCTGCGCGACGTCTCGATCACGGTCACCGAGGCGCGCACCACGCCCGATCTCCGGAACGTGACCGTCTTCGTGATGCCGCTCGGCGGGCGCGAGCGCGACGCCGTGGTGGCCGCGCTCAACCGCGAGGCGCCCCGGCTGCGCGGCGAAGTGACGCGCGCGGTCCGTTTGAAATTCGCGCCGCAGCTTCGCTTCGCGGCCGACGAAACCTTCGACGCCGCCGACCGGGTCACCGCGCTCTTGAACGATCCCCGCGTGGCGCGGGATTTGCGGCCGCAGCCGCGTCGGCGGGTGCGGCGCCCGCGCCGTGGCTAGGCGCAAGCGCGGCCGGCCGGTGCATGGCTGGCTGGTGCTCGACAAGCCCGAGGGCGTCACCGCCACGCGCGCCACGGGCACGGTCCGCCGCATCTTCGATGCCGAGAAGGCCGGCCATGCCGGCACCCTCGACCCGCTCGCGAGCGGTGTCCTCCCGATCGCCCTCGGCGAGGCGACCAAGACCGTGCCCTACGCCCTCGAAGGGCGCAAAATCTATCGATTTACCGCGGCTTGGGGCGAGGCGCGCGAGACCGACGACCGCGAGGGCCGCGTCACCGCCACCAGCCCGGTCCGGCCCGATGCCGCGGCCATCGCCGCCGTCCTCGCCCGCTTCACCGGCGAAATCGAGCAGCGCCCACCGGCCTTCTCGGCCATCAAGGTCGAAGGCGAGCGCGCCTACCGCCTGGCCCGGGCCGGAGAGCAGGTCGAGCTCGCCCCGCGGCGCGTCATTATGCACAAGCTCGAGTTCCTGGGCGCGCCCGGCCCCGACCAGGCCGAATTCCGGGCCGTGTGCGGCAAGGGGGTGTATATTCGCAGCCTTGTCCGAGACTTGGCCCGGGCCTTGGGCACGGTCGGGCACGTCTCCGCCCTCAGGCGGGAGGCGGTTGGGCCGTTCACCCTGGACCGGGCGGTCCCCCTGGCAAAGCTCGCCGAGATGAGCCATAATGCGTCGTCGAGCGGGGCCCTTGGCCCCGCCGATTCGTTACTGGCACTTTTGCTGCCGATCGAGACCGCGCTGGACGACATCCCGGCGCTGGCCCTGACCGGACGCGAGGCCGATCGCCTGAAGCAAGGGCGGCCGGTGCCAGTGCTGCGCAGCGACAACCGCAAGGTCGTCGACGCCCTGGCCGAGGGTTCGACCCTCTACGCCATGGCGGAAGGCAAGCCGGTGGGTTTGCTGACCTGGGACGGTGCGCTCGCGCACCCGCTGCGGCTCTTCAACCTCTAACGCATCGAAAGGAAAGTCACGATGTCGATTACGGCGGACCGCAAGCAAGAGCTGGTCAAGCAATTCGCACCTAAGGTCGGAGACACAGGTTCTCCGGAGGTGCAAGTCGCGATCCTGACCGAGCGCATCCGCAACCTCACGACCCATCTGGAAGGCCACCAGAAGGACAATCACTCGCGCCGCGGCCTCATGCTGATGGTCGGTCAACGGCGCCGGCTGCTCGATTTCCTGAAGCGCAAGGACCAAGAGCGCTACGAGGCACTGATCGAGCGGCTCGAGATTCGTCGCTAAGGCCCCGGATGGGCGAGGATCAGGCAGCGATCCTCCACACAGGCGCCTTCGGGATCCGCTCGAGGGCTCGCAACCAACGTCACGGCTTCGCCCATGGGGGCGGGAGCCGCGCGGCCTCGCGCGCAGTTCGAAAGCTGCCCGCGCGCCGGGCCGCATCATGTCCGCAAAGGAAAGAGAATGTTCCAAGTCCATCGTGAAGAAATCAGCTGGGGCGGGCGCAAGCTCGTTCTCGAGACCGGCCGCATGGCGCGCCAGGCAGACGGCGCCGTGGTGGCGACAATGGGGGAAACCACCGTGCTCTGCACGGCGGTCGGCGAGCGCGAGCCCAAGCGCGACGTCGATTTCTTCCCGCTCACCGTCCACTACCAGGAAAAGACCTTCGCCGCCGGCAAGATTCCCGGCGGCTTTTTCAAGCGCGAAGGGCGCCCGTCGGAAAAGGAGACGCTCGTCTCCCGCCTCATCGACCGGCCGATCCGCCCGCTCTTCGCCTACGGCTTCCGCCACGACACCCAGGTGATCGCGACCGTCCTCTCGCATGACCTGGAGAACGATCCCGACATCGTCGCCATGATCGGCTGCTCGGCGGCGCTCACCATTTCGGGCCTGCCCTTCCTGGGCCCGATCGGCGCGGCGCGCGTCGGTTATGTCGACGGCCAGTACGTGCTCAATCCCACCCTCGAGCAGATGGCGAAATCGGATCTCGATCTCGTCGTGGCCGGCACGTCGGAAGGCGTGCTGATGGTCGAGTCGGAGGCCAAGGAGCTGTCCGAGCCGGTGATGCTCGGCGCCGTCGTGTTCGGCCACGAGCAGTTCCAGGCCGCCATCGACGCGATCATCCGCCTGGCCGAAAAGGCCGCGAAGGATCCCTGGGCGCTGCCCGAGCCGTCGCCGCTGGTGGCCGAGGTGAAATCGCTGCTCCAGCAGTTCGAGCCGGAGCTGCGCCAGGCCTATGGCGAGCGCGTCAAGCAGCAGCGCCATGCCAAGATCGGCGCAGTCAGGGAAAGGGCGATGGCGCTCGTCGCCAGCGACGAGGCCAAGGCCAAGATCGCGCCCGAAGTGTTCAAGGAGCTCGAGAGCGAGATCGTGCGCCTCGGCATCCTCGACACGGGAACCCGCATCGACGGGCGCGACACCAAGACCGTGCGCCCGATCCTGGCCGAGGCCGGCGTGCTTCCGCGCGCGCACGGCTCGGCCCTGTTCACCCGCGGCGAAACCCAGGCGCTGGTCGTCACCACGCTCGGCACCGGACAGGACGAGCAGATCATCGACGCGCTGGTGGGCGAATACCGCGAACACTTCCTGCTCCACTACAACTTCCCGCCCTATTCGGTCGGCGAAACGGGCCGCATGGGCTCGCCGGGGCGCCGCGAGGTCGGCCACGGCAAGCTCGCTTGGCGCGCCATCCGTCCGCTGCTGCCGAAGAAGGAGGATTTCCCCTACACGATCCGCATCGTGTCGGAGATCACCGAGTCGAACGGCTCGTCGTCGATGGCGACGGTGTGCGGCTCGTCGCTCTCGCTGATGGATGCGGGCGTCCCGCTCGCGCGCCCCTGCGCCGGCATCGCGATGGGCCTCATCAAGGAAGGCGAGCGCGTGGCGGTGCTCTCCGACATCCTCGGCGACGAGGATCATCTCGGCGACATGGACTTCAAGGTCGCCGGCACGGAGACCGGCATCACGTCGCTCCAGATGGACCTGAAGATCACCTCGATCCACAAGGACATCATGGAGGTGGCGCTCAATCAGGCGCGCGACGGCCGCATGCACATCCTCGGCGAGATGGCCAAGGGCCTGGCCGCCGCGCGCAGCGAGGTGAGCAAGCACGCGCCGCGCATCACGACGATCACGATCCCCAAGGACAAGATCCGCGAGGTCATCGGCACCGGCGGCAAGGTGATCCGCGAGATCACCGAGGTCACCGGCACCAAGATCGACATCGAGGACGACGGCACGATCAAGATCGCCGCGGTCGACGACGAGAAGGCCAAGGCCGCGATCGACTGGATCAAGGGCATCGTCGCCGAGCCCGAGGTGGGCGCCATCTACAGCGGCACGGTGGTCAAGGTCGTCGATTTCGGCGCCTTCGTGAACTTCCTGGGCGCCAAGGACGGGCTCGTGCATATCAGCGAGCTCGCGCCGCAGCGCGTCGGCAAGGTCACCGACGTGGCCAAGGAAGGCGACAAGGTGAAGGTGAAGCTCATCGGCCTCGACGACCGCGGCAAGGTGAAGCTCTCGATGCGCCTCGTCGACCAGCAGACGGGCCAGGAGCTGCCGGACACGCGCGAGAAGCGCCCGCCGCGCGAGGACGGCGACGGCGGCGGCGACCGCCACGAACGTGGCGGCCGCGACCGCGGCGGCCGCGACCGGCGCCGCGCCGAAGGCTGAAACGAAGGGCGCCACTCCGAAAGTGGCGCCCT
>DATBLL010000142.1:0-6621 GCA_036555425.1 Alphaproteobacteria bacterium
ATCATCAACGCGCCGGACCGCGAGCAGCTCGTCGCGCGCTGCAAGGCGCTCGATCGCGTGCTGCTGCACCATCACTTCGTGGTGCCGAGCTGGCACCTCGCCACGGACCGCATGATCTACTGGGACAAGTTCGGGGTTTCGCCGCCGCACCGGCGGGGAACGTCCTGGGTCACGTGGTGGTACGACGCGGGCAAGGCGGAGCGGCTCAAAGGGCGCATCCGCAGCCAGACCTGACGCATGTTCGCCTACATCGTCCGCCGGCTGCTGCTCATGGTGCCGACCGTCGTCGGCATCATGGTGATCAACTTCGTCGTCATCAACATGGCGCCGGGCGGGCCGATCGATCGCATCATCGCCGAGATGCGCGGCGGGCCGTCGCTCGGCGAGCGCACCGGCGCCGCCGAGGGCCGCGAGGTGCAGGGCAGCTCGCCCGAACAGGGCCGCGATTCGCGCTCGTCGCGCGGGCTCGAGAAGGAGCTGCGCGAAAAGCTCGCCAAGCAGCTCGGCCTCGACAAGCCGATCGGCGAGCGCCTGCTCTTGATGCTGCGCAACTATCTCACCTTCAATCTCGGCGACAGCTTCTTCAGGGGCAAGAACGTCATCGAGCTGGTGATCGAGCGGTTGCCGGTCTCGCTCTCGATCGGCCTCTGGGCCACGCTGCTCACCTATCTCGTCTGCATCCCGCTCGGCATCATGAAGGCGGTGAAGGACGGCTCGCGCTTCGACGTGTGGTCGTCGGGCGCCATCATCCTGGGCTACGCGATCCCGAGCTTCCTGTTCGCGCTGCTGCTGATTATCGTCTTCGCCACCGGCAGCGTGGTGAAGTGGTTTCCGCTGCGCGGCCTCGTCTCCGACAATTTCGCCGACATGTCGACCTGGCAGCAGGTCGGCGACTATTTCTGGCACGTCACGCTGCCCGTCGTCGCGATGATGATCGGCGGCTTCGCGACGCTCACGATCCTCACCAAGAACAGCTTCCTCGACGAGATCCGGAAGCAATACGTCGTCACCGCGCGCGCCAAGGGCCTCTCCGAGCGCCGCGTGCTCTACGGCCACGTCTTCCGCAACGCGATGCTGATCGTCATCGCGGGCTTCCCGAGCGCGTTCATCGGCATCCTGTTCTCGGGCTCGCTGCTCATCGAGACGATGTTCTCGCTCGAAGGGCTCGGTCTCCTGAGCTTCGAGGCGGCGCTGGGGCGCGACTATCCGGTGCTGTTCGGGGCGCTCTACGTCTTCTCGCTGATCGGCCTCGTCACGCACCTCATCACCGACCTCACCTACGTGCTGGTCGATCCGCGCATCGATTTCGAGGCCCGCGGCGGATGAAGCCCCGTTCCCCGAACGATCACAAGTTCCTGTGGTGGCGCGTGCGGCCGATCACGGCCAGGCGCCTCGCGAACTTCCGCGCGCACAAGCGCGGCTACTGGTCGCTCTGGCTCTTCCTGTTCCTGTTCACCTTCACGCTGTTTGCGGAGCTCATCGCCAACGACCGGCCGCTGCTCGTCTGGTACGACGGCGGCCTCTACGCGCCAGTGCTCAGGGACTACTCCGAGCAGACGTTCGGCGGGGATTTGCCCACTCCGGCGGAGTACGACAAGACTCTCCAGGAGCAGATCGGCAAGAAGGGCTGGATGATCTGGCCGCTCATCCCCTACAGCTACAAATCCCCGGTCAAGAACCTGCCGAAGCCGGCGCCGACGCCGCCGTCGTGGCAGAACTGGCTTGGCACCGATTACCAGGCGCGCGACGTTCTGGCCCGCGTCATCTACGGCTTCCGCATCTCGGTGCTGTTCGGCCTCGTGCTCACGATTCTCTCGAGCATCGTCGGCGTCGCCGCCGGCGCGGTGCAGGGCTATTTCGGCGGTCGCGTCGATCTCTATTTCCAGCGCTTCATGGAAATCTGGGATTCGGTCCCGGTGCTCTATCTGCTGATCATCCTCTCGGCGTTCATCCAGCCGGATTTCTGGTGGCTGCTCGGCATCATGCTGCTGTTCAGCTGGATGGGCCTCGTCGGCGTGGTGCGCGCCGAGTTCCTGCGCGCGCGCAATTTCGATTACGTGCGCGCGGCGCGCGCGATGGGCGCATCGTCGCCGGCCATCATGTTCCGCCACATCCTGCCGAACGCGCTCGTGGCCACGATCTCGTTCATGCCCTTCATCACCTCGGGCAGCATCGGCGCGCTGACGGCGCTCGACTATCTCGGCTTCGGCCTGCCGCCGGGCTCGGCCTCGCTCGGCGAGCTCGCGAAGCAAGGCAAGGAGTTCGCCACGATCGCGCCCTGGCTCGGCATCACGGCCTTCGTCATCGTCGCCATCATGCTGTCGCTGCTCGTGTTTATCGGCGAGGCCGTGCGCGACGCCTTCGATCCGCGTAAATCCGCGATCTCGTCGGCGCCGGCCGCCGAGCCGCAACCCGCGCTGCCCACGGCGGCGGCGGCGCCGGCCAGCGGAGCCATCACGTAATGGCCGAGGCTCCGCTGCTCGAAGTGAACGACCTCGCGGTCCAGTTCCGCGCCGGCGGCGCGGTCATCGACGCGGTGCGCGGCGTCTCCTTCCGCATCGAGCGCGGCGAGACGCTGGCCCTCGTCGGCGAAAGCGGCTCGGGCAAGTCGGTGACGGCCCTCTCGATCCTGCAGCTTCTGCCCTATCCCGCGGCGCGCCATCCGGGCGGCAGCATCAAGTTCAAGGGCGAGGAGCTGATGGGCGCGTCCGAGGCGAAGCTCCGCTCGATCCGCGGCAACCGCGTCGGCATGATCTTCCAGGAGCCGCTGACGGCCCTCAACCCGCTGCACACGGTCGAAAAGCAGATCAACGAAGTGCTGATCGTGCATCGCGGCCTGAACCGCGGCGCCGCGCGCCAGCGCACGCTCGAGCTGCTGGAGCTCGTCGGCATCAGGAAGGCCGCGAAGCGCCTCGGCGCCTATCCGCACGAGCTTTCGGGCGGCCAGCGCCAGCGCGTCATGATCGCGATGGCCCTCGCCAACGATCCCGAGCTGCTCATCGCCGACGAGCCCACGACGGCGGTCGATGTCACGATCCAGGCCCAGATTCTGAAGCTCCTGAACGAGCTGCAGCAGCGCTTCGGCATGGGTCTCCTCTTCATCACGCACGATCTCGGGCTCGTACGCCACACCTGCGACCGCGTCGCGGTGATGCAGAGCGGCCAGATCGTCGAGACCGGCTCCGTCGCCGACGTGTTCAGGGCGCCGCAGCATCCCTACACGCAGCGCCTGTTGGCCTCCGAGCCCAAAGGGGCGCCGGCCCCGGTCGTCAGCGGCGCCGAGGAGGTGATGGCGACGCGGGGCTTCCGCGTCTGGTATCCGATCAAGGCCGGAATCTTCCGCCACACCGTCGATCACGTGAAGGCGGTCGACGACGTGGCCTTCCGCGTGCGTGCGGGCGAGACGGTCGGCGTCGTCGGCGAAAGCGGCTCGGGCAAGTCGTCGCTCGGCTTCGGTCTCTTGCGCCTGGTCGAGAGCCAGGGCCCCATCGTCTTCGTCGGCCGCGACATCCAGGCGCTGAAATACGGCGAGCTCAGGCCGATCCGCCGCCAGCTGCAGATCGTGTTCCAGGATCCGTTCGGCAGCCTCTCGCCGCGCATGACGGTCGGCGAGATCGTGGCCGAGGGCCTCAAGATCCACGGCATCGGCGCCGACGACGATGCGCGCGAGCTGATGGTGGTGGCGGCGCTCGAGGAGGTCGGCCTCGATCCCGAGACGCGCCACCGCTACCCGCACGAATTCTCCGGCGGCCAGCGCCAGCGCATCTCGATCGCGCGGGCGCTCGTCTTGAAGCCGAAGCTCATCGTCCTCGACGAGCCCACCTCGGCGCTCGACCGCTCGGTGCAGGTCCAGGTGATCGACCTGCTCAGGAAGCTCCAGCGCGACCACAACCTCGCCTACATCTTCATCAGCCACGACCTCGCCGTCATCCGCGCGATGAGCCACCAGGTCGTCGTGATGCGCGAGGGCAAGGTGGTGGAGCAGGGCCCCACCGCCGAAATCCTCACGCGCCCCAAGGAAGCCTACACGCGCGCGCTGCTGGCCGCGGCGTTCGATTTCAAGGCCGATGAAAGCGGCGTGGTGAAAGTGTAGTTTCCCCCGCTCCCCTTGGGGGAGAGGGGGACTGCCATGACTCTCGCCCTCTCCACAGCCGTTATCGTCGGCGCCACCGGCGCCACCGGAGTCCATTTGGCCGCGGAGCTTGCCGCCGGCGGCATCGCGGTGCGCGTCGTGGCGCGACGGGCCGAGGCGCTGGCGCGGCTCTTCCCCCAGGCGGCGATCGAGAAGACGCAAGCGGACGCGCTCGATGCCGATGCGCTGGCGCGCGCCGTCGCCGGCTGCGATCTCGTCGTCGACTGCATCGGCCTGCCGGCCAACGCGATGCGCGATCACGCGCGCACCGCAGCCAACATCGTGTCGTCGGTGAAGGGCACGGGGGCGCGGCTGCTGCAGGTCTCGAGCTACTGGGCCTATCTGCCGCTCCAGCGCGTGCCGCTCGACGAAGCGCATCCGCGCAGCGGCGGGAATTTCTACATCCAGGCGCGGCGCGCGGCCGAAGATATCCTCGAAGGCGCGGGCGCGGCGATCGTGCACCTGCCCGATTTCTTCGGACCCCATGTCGGCGCGAGTTCGCTGCAGCAGCCGCTTGCCGATGCCGCCAAGGGCCGCGCGATGAACTGGATCGGGCCGAAGACGCTCGCGCGCGAATACGCCTTCGTGCCCGATGCGATGCGGCTCGTGGCGGCACTCGCGCGCCGGGCCGAGGCCTATGGCCAGCGCTGGATCTTCCCCGGGGGCGGCCCGCTCACGGGCGCTGAAGTGGCGGCCATCGCCGGCCGCCATCTCGGCCGCGCGGTGAAGCTCCGCACCGCCGGCGCGATGCTGATGCGCATCGCGAGCCTCTTCAACCGCGATGCGCGCGACTTCCTGCCCATGGTGCCGCATTATCTCAAGCCGATCCGCTACGATGCGAGCAAGCTCGCGCGCCTGCTCGGCCCGCCGCAGGCGACGCCCTACGACCAGGCGATTCCAGCAACGCTCGATTGGCTGCGGCAGCGGAGCTAGCAGGCTGCTGAAAAAGTCACTCCTTTTGGGCTTTGAACTGAGCTTCGTCGCCATCGAGGAAGGCGACGAAGCTTAGTTCAAGGCACGAAAAGAATGAGTTTTTCAGCAGCCTGCTAGGCGGCGCGAAGCATCTCTCGACAGCCGACCTAATCGCCCAGCGAAGGATTGACCGCGATCCCGATTTTCCCCGTCTGTGCGCCGGCCTCCATGTAGCGCAGCGCCTCGGGCACCTGCTCGAGCCGGTAGACGCGGTCGATATGCGGGACGAACAGCTTGCGCTCGGCGGCGTCGATGAGCGTGCGGAACTCCTCGAAATTGCCGATGGTGACGCCGACGATGTGAAGCTGGCGGATGAAGAGGCGCTGGAGATCGGCCTTGGGATCGGGCCCGGTCGTGGCGCCGCAGACGACGATGCGCCCGCCGCCGACGCAGGCCCTCATCGAAACGTCCCAGGTCGCCGCGCCGACGTTCTCGAGCACGACATCGACGCCGCGTCTGCCGGTCGCGCGCCGCACCTCCTCGAGCACGTCCTGTTTCTTGTAATTGATCAGCACCTCGGCGCCATAGCGCCGGGCGACCTCGAGCTTCGCGTCGGAGGAGGAGGTGACGATCGTGCGCGCGCGGCGCATCGCGCAAAACTGCAGCGCCGCCAGCGAAGCGCCGCCGCCGACGCCGTGGATCAGCACCCAATCCTTCTCGGTCACGGCGCCGGCGGTCACGACCATGCGCCAGGCCGTAAGGTAGGCGGTCGGGAGCACGGCGGCGTCGCGGAACGAAAGCGTATCCGCGATCGGAAACGCGCATTCCGCCGGCATCGTGATGTAGTCGGCGAAGCAGCCGTCGATGTTCTCGCCCGGAACGGCGCGCGCGAAAGACAGCATCTGGTCGCCGCGCCGGGTGAACTCGTCGTCGCCGAAGCGGGCGGGATAGACGGCGACACGCTCGCCGGCCCTCCGCGCCGTGACGCCCGGGCCCACGGCTTCGATCACGCCGGCGCCGTCGACGCCGAGGATCAGCGGCAGCTTGTGGCGGAAGCCGCCGCCGTCGTTCACCATGTAGAGATCGACGTGGTTGATCGCGGACGCCGCCAGCTTGATGAGCACCTCACCGGGGCCGGTCGCGGGCTTCGGGCGCACCCCGACCGTCACCGACCCGATCCCCGCATGGCCGCCGATGAACGCCGCGCGCATCGCCGTCATTCGAACTGCTTTCCTTTCGCCGCCCGGCACTGGATATTCGCCGGCCGGCACTGGATAATTTTCGCTCGGGATGTATCGGCCGGTTCCGGGCGCGGCAAGCCTTCGCCGCGAAACGCCGGCATGCAAGGGGAACGCGTCATGCCGGTGATCTACGTCGCCAAGAGCAAGGGCCTCGAAAAATGGGGCGCCGATGTCGGGCTGACGAAGCACGTCTACAAGGTCGGCGTCGCCGGCGATTCGGCCGAAGCCGCGGTCGCGCGCCTCAACGCCGATGCGGTCGCCGGCCACACCGATTGGAAGCTGGTCAAGAAGAAAGAGGTCGAAGCCGCCGACGAGGCGGAGATCTTCGCCCGCCTC
>DATBLL010000147.1:0-23044 GCA_036555425.1 Alphaproteobacteria bacterium
CGGGTCCCCGACCCGCCCGTCGCCGTTGACGCCCGCAACCGTGGGCCGCGTCGCACGATGACTGATCGCAATCTCCCAACAAGAAAGTCGATCCGCCTGCCCGGATACGACTACGCCGCGCCGAACTGGTACTTGGTTACGATCTGTGCGGCCGAGAGACGCCCAGTATTCGGCGAGATCTCTGGAACAGAGATGGTCCTGTCCGATGCCGGCCAAGTCGTCGAACGCAGGTGGCTGCGGCTGCCCGAATTTTATCCAAGAGTCGGATTGGAAAACTTCATCGTCATGCCCAACCACATTCACGGCATTCTGGTGATCGGCGAACCAGGGCCGGCGCCCCAACTTTCGCGTCAGCGTAAGCACCGACTGTCGGAGATCGTGCGCGGCTTCAAATCCATGAGCGCACGCGAAATCAATCGAGGTACACGCGACCGTCGTCCGCTCTGGCAGCGCGGGTATTACGAGCACATTATCCGCGACGATGCCGATCTTGCCCGAATTCGCGAGTACATCGACAACAACCCGATCGCCTGGGCAAACGACCCGGAGAACCCGATTCGGATTCCCTAGGCGCGTCCGCCATGCAAAACAAATGACCGCCGTCGCGCGGAGACACCGGCGGGCGGGTCGGGGACCCGCCCCTACGCGGCAACAATTGTGCGGCCCTCGAGCAGCTTCACGATCCGGGCTCGTTGATCGGCGGTGAGGAACAGGCCGAGCTTCGTGCGCCGCCATAGCACGTCGTCCGCCGTCTGCGCCCATTCCGTCTCGCGCAGGAAGGCGAGCTCGCGCTCGTAGAGATCGGCGCCCCAGCATTCGCCGAGATCGGCCATCCCATGCGCGTCCTTCAGCATCGCCCGTGCGCGTGTGCCGTAGAGGCGTGCATAGCGCTGCGCGAGCTCGGGCGGCAGGAATGGGAACTCGGCGCCGAGCGCGCGGCGGAACGCGGCGAAATCCGCGCCCGGCATGTTGCCGCCGGGGAGCGGCGCGCCCGAGGTCCATTTCCTGGGCTCGCGCCCCAGGCGCGGCAGGATCTTGCGCAGCGCGTGCTGCGCGAGCTTGCGGTAGGTCGTGAGCTTGCCGCCATAGATCGTGAGGAGGGGCGCGGCGCCCTCCGGCGCGTCGATGTCGAAGGCGTAGTCGCGCGTCATCGCCGAGGCGTTGATCGAGCCGTCGTCGTAGAGCGGGCGCACGCCGCTGTAGCTCCACTTGATGTCGGACTGCGCGATCGGCCGGCGCAGGAAGCGGTTGGCGGCCATCAGCAGGTATTCGATCTCGCCCGACGTGATCGCGGCGGCGGCGGGATCGCCGGCGTAGGGCGTGTCGGTCGTGCCGATGACGGTAAACGCGTCGAGGAACGGCAGCAGGAAGACGATGCGCTTGTCGGGATTCTGCAGGATGTAGGCCTGATCGCCCTCGTAAAGCCGCGGCACGACGATGTGGCTGCCCTGGACAAGCGCGAGGCGATAGCGCGTTGTGGCGCCCTCGAGCCGGTCGAAGAGCGCGGTGGCCCAGGGGCCCGTCGCGTTGACCATCGCGCGTGCCCGCACCGTCGCGGTGTTTTCCGCGCCCGCGAGCCTGGCCTCCCAGAGCCCCTCGGCGCGCTTGGCGCCGGCGAGCGCGGTGCGCACGCGGATGTCGGCGCCATGCGCCTTGGCGTCGAGCACGTTGGCGACGACGAGGCGAGCGTCATCCGCCCAGCAATCCGCATATTCGAAGCCGCGCACGAACTCGGGGCGGAGCACGGCCCCCTCGGGCGCCGTCCGCAAGTCGACGCTGCGGCTGCCGGGCAGCCGCTGGCGGCCGCCGAGATGGTCGTAGAGGAAGAGGCCGAGGCGGATCATCCAGGCCGGGCGCTGCGTAGCGTCGTGCGGCAGGATGAAGCGCAGCGGGCGCACGAGATGGGGCGCGGTGCGCAGCAGCACCTCGCGCTCGCGCAGCGCCTCGCGCACGAGCCGGAATTCGCGGTATTCGAGATAGCGCAAGCCGCCATGGATGAGCTTGCTCGACGCCGACGAGGTGGCGCCGGCGAGATCGCCCTTCTCGACGAGCAGGACCGAGACGCCCTGCCCCGCCGCATCGCGCGCGATGCCGGCGCCATTGATCCCGCCGCCGACGATGAGGAGGTCGTAGATGCGATCCTGCACAGAGCGTTTCCCTTGTTTCTCATCCTAGCGGCGCGCGGCAGTTGGACAAGCGCCGCCGGCGCGGCATAGTCCGGCCATGCCATCGCTTCTCGCCATCGACCAGGGGACGACCAGCACGCGCGCGATGGCGTTCGGCCTCGACGGCGCGCCGCTGGCCGAGGCGCAGCAGGAGTTCGCCCAGCACTATCCGCGCGACGGCTGGGTCGAGCACGATCCCGAAGAGATCTGGGCGAAGACGCTGGCGGTCGCGCGCGACGTATTGGCCCGGCTCGCGGAAAGGCCCGCCGCGATCGGCATCACCAATCAGCGCGAAACCACGCTGCTCTGGGACCGCAAGAGCGGCAAGCCCGTCCACAACGCGATCGTTTGGCAGGACCGGCGCGGCGCCGAGCATTGCCGCCGCCTCGTCGCGGCCGGCCACGACAAGCTCATCCGCGCCAAGACCGGCCTCGTCGTCGATTCCTATTTCTCGGCCACCAAACTTGCCTGGCTGCTGGGGAACGTGCCGGGGGCCCGCGAACGCGCGAAGCGCGGCGAGCTCGCCTTCGGCACGATCGACACGTTTCTGCTTTGGCGGCTCACCGGCGGAAAGGTGCACGCCACCGACGCCAGCAACGCCTCGCGCACCTTGCTGTTCGACATCGCGCGCCAGGACTGGAGCGACGAGCTGCTGGCCCTGTTCGAAATCCCGCGCGCGGTGCTGCCCGAGGTGCGCGACAGCGCCGGCGTCTTGGGCGCGGCCGATGCCGCGCTGCTCGGCGCGGCGCTGCCCATCGCCGGCATCGCCGGCGACCAGCAGGCGGCGACCTTCGGCCAAGCCTGCTTCAAACCCGGCGCGGTCAAGAGCACCTACGGCACCGGCGCCTTCATCGTGATGAACGCCGGCGAGCGCGTGCCGGCGCCGGCCAACGGCCTGCTGGCGACGGTGGCCTGGCGCCTCGGCGGCAAGACGACCTATGCCGTCGAAGGCGCCATCTTCAACGCCGGAACCGCCATCAAATGGCTGCGCGACGAGCTCCGGCTGATCGCTGCCGCGCACGAAAGCGAGGCGCTCGCGCAAAGCCTTCCGAGCAACCGCGGCGTCTACTTCATTCCCGCGTTCACCGGACTCGGCGCGCCACATTGGGATCCCGACGCGCGCGGCGCCATCTTCGGCCTGCAGCGCGATACCGGCCGCGCCGAGATCGTGCGCGCCGCGCTCGAATCGGCCTGCTACCAGACGCGCGACTTGGTCGATTCGATGCGAAGCATCGACGCCATGCGCGCCGCGGATGGCGGCGGCGAGCGACTGCTGCGCGTCGACGGCGGCATGGTGCGGAACGACTGGATGCTGCAATTCCTCGCCGACGTCCTGGGCGTGCCGGTCGAGCGCCCGCGCGTGCCCGAAACGACGGCGCTGGGCGCCGCGTTCCTCGCCGGCCTCGGCGCCGGCCTCTACCGCTCGCTCGACGAGATCGCCGCCGCTTGGCAGCGCGACCGCCGCTTCGACCCTGCCCTGCCCACGCCCGAGCGCGAGAAGCTCGTCGCCCGCTGGCGCGCGCTGGTGGCGCGGGTGAAGGAGCAATCGTAGGGGCGGGTCCCCGACCCGCCCGACCGCCTCGCCGCGTGCGCGGCATTGCCGACAAGCCATGCGTGTCGACGCGGGCGGGTCGGGGACCCGCCCCTACGCAGCCTGAGAAAGAGGCTCGCTACGGCCGCGGCTGCGCCGGCGCGGGTTGCGGCGCTGGCCGTTGCGGCGGCGGTCGGCTCGGCTGGAGGAATGCGAGCCAGCGTCTGACGCGGCCGTCGTGACGGCGCTGAAGGACGACGAGCGCGGCGACGAGGCGCTCGCCGGTGGGGTCGAGCAGACGCACATAGTCTTCGCCGCTCTTGGCCTTGTCCCAATCGTTCTTGATCAAGAGCGCGCGCACCGGCTTTGGCGGATCGATCTTGATGCCCGCCTCGGGCCATTCGGCCGCGGCGCGCGCGAGGCCCTCGGCGAAGGCGTCGTCGGCGATGCCGGTGTTGAGGTTGATGAAGATCATGCGCGAGCGGGTGGCGCTGAAGCCGAGCTTGTCGCTCTTGAGCTGCCGGCGCGCGAGGCCGAAGAAGCGCGTGGCCAACGCCGGCGTCAGCGCGCCGCGCGCGAACCGTGCGGACACCTGGCGCACCTCGCTTTGCGGCGCGGCGAGGTCGTACATGATCACCGCGTATTGGCGGAAGACGTAGCCGAGCGCCGCCGCGAGCCGGCGCGCCTCGGCCTCGCTCGTCTGGATGCTGCTGTGGATCGCCGGATTGACGTCGTCGCCGTAGCCGCCGGCCAGCACCCGCGAGCGGGCGCGCGCGGCGGTGGCGCCGAGCGTGGTCCAGACATGCGGCACGATCTCGGCCAGGACCGCGCGCGTCAGCGCGTCCTTCTCGGCATAGCTCGGCTTGCGGCCTTCGGCGGGCAGCGCGTGCTGCGACGACAGCACCTCGAAGGAGAGCCGCCAATTGCGCAGCGCCTCGGCCGAGGCCGTGCCGGCGAAGGCCAGCAGCGCCGCCAGCAGCGCCGCGATCCGCAGTGTCGTCCTGACGCGCATTTCCGCCTCGCGTCCTCCCGCCCTCAGTTTGACACAAGTCGCCGCCAATCTCCCGCCCGATGAGCGGGTCCGCCCATGCGGAAATAGGCGCTTCGCCGCCCCTGCCCACCGTGACGCTCGACCGCGCCACGGCGCGCGCCATCGTGCGCGATGGCATCGACCGCTACATCGCGGAACGGCGCGCGCTCGTGCCGGGCTTCGTCGACCGCCATTTCGGCTGGCGCGGCGCGCTCGGCATCCACCGCCGGGCGCTCGGCTGCGACCTGCTGCGCGCGCCGGCCAACATCGCGATGGGCTTCGCGACGCTCGGCAAGAACGCGGCCGCGGCCGGCTTGAAGCTGGCCCGCCGGCGCGACGCGGCCGAGGCGCTCGCCGCGCGCGATCTGTTTTTCGCGACCGATGTCGGCCGCGAGGTCCAGTGGCGGATCATGAGCGAGCTGCTGGCACTCCCTTATGCCGAGCCGCGCGGCGGACGGCGCTGCGAGCGCGACGCGCTGATCGATACCATTCTTGCCGATCCTCGCCTCCAGGCGCATTTCGCCGAGGCGCTGGCGGCGATCGGGCGGAAGAGCGACGATGCCGCGTTCCGCCGCCGCCTCGGCGACGCGATGGCGGTCTATGTCGGCAGCCGCGCCGCCGCCGCGGACCTCACCGCGTCGCTGCTCGCCGCCGCGGCGGGCCTGGCGGCGTATCAGCAATTCACGCCGGGCATGACCACCTTGAGCGCCACCTTGGCGACGACGATCGCGCACAAGAGCGCGGTGTCGGGCTTCACGCTCGGCCCCTGGCTCGGCAAGATCTGGTATTCGCTTTTCGCGGTCTCGTCGCCGCCGCTGCTCTACGCCGGCGTGTTCGCGGGCATGCTGATCCCGCTGGCGGCGCTTACGGCGTTTGCGGGCGTGGTCGCCGATCCGCTGCAGCGCGCGCTCGGCCTGCACCAGCGCCGCCTCAACCGCCTGATCTCATCGCTCGAGGCCTCGCTCCTCGGCGAAGACGCGCGCTTCTCGGTGCGCGACCACTATGCCGCGCGCATCCTCGACTTCATCGACTGGAGCTACGCGCTGCTGCGCTTCGCGCGGTCGTAGCGCGCCGGGACGCCCGCCCTACCGCCGAAACTGCTCGAGGATGCCGCCGGGCTTCTTGAGGATATCGCCCGGCTTCTTGAGCAGGTCGCCCGGCTTCTCGAGGATCTGCTGCTTGATGAGCTCGGGCGCCCGCTTGCGGATCTCGTCGCCGAAACCCTTCTCGTCGAGGCCCCAGGAGAGGTTGGCGAACGGCCCGTGCACGCGCAGCGGGATCGGGATGCCGAGCTTGGCGAATTCGGCGCCCTGGCCCCGCAGCGTCGGCACCGCCTTCACCGCCAGGTGCATATCGAGCGCGCTCGCGGGCACGGAGATGGTGCCGCGCCCTTCGACGCGCAGAAGCGGCGCCGTCATGCGCAGATCGCTCGTGTTGAATACGCCGTTGCTGGCGCGGAACGAGGCCGAGAGCTCGCTGAAGTCGGTCTTCTGATTGGGGTCGAACCGGTTGAGCGCTTCGACCGCCGCCTTCACCTGCTGGATGATCTCGAGCGGGCTCTTGATGCTGCCGATCGCGCGGAACATGCCGGCGAGGTTGTAGCCGCGCAGCGCGCCGTTGGCGAACTGGAACGAGGCCGGCCCGGTGAGGCTGTTCTGGATCGCCTTGGCGTCGGAGCCGGTGCCGGTCAAGTTGGCGGTGGCGTTGAGCGTGCCCGAGAGCCGGTCGGTGGCGCCCACGGCCGCCAGCACCGCGTGGCCGTCGAGGCCCTTCAGCTGGATGTTGGGATTGACGGTGAGCGGCGTGCGCGCGCCGTTGACCGTGATCGTGCCGGTGGCGCTGCCGCCGAAGAGCAGCACGGGGTCGAGCGCCACGGCGAGGACGCCGCCGGCAAGCTTGATGCCGAGCGTCGCCTGCGCGGCGCGGAATTGATTGGCCTGGATCTGACGCGCGTCGACCTTGAGATCGGCATTGAGCGCGCGCAGCGGCGCCGGATCGATGGCGCCGGGCGCGGCCGGGCCGGGGCGCGCGGGCTGCGCCGTGCCGGGCGGCGGCGCGGCGGGAGGCTTCGGCGGCGCGGGCGCGGGCGCGGCGCCGGCGGCCATGTAGGGTGTCAGGTTGAGCGCCGGGATCGAGATCGAGCCGCTCAGGGTCGGCACGTCGCCGAGCGCGAGCGCCAATTCGCCCGACGCGGCGATCTCGTCGAGCTTGAACGCGAAGCCGGCGAGCGTCACCTTTTCCGCCGCGTAGGTGACGGTGGCCGAAAGGTTCAGCGGCCCGAACGCCTTGCCCGGCGCGAGCGGCGCGCCGGCCCAGGCGGCGAGCGCGCGCACCGAGGGCACGTCGATCTTGAGCAGCCCCGATATGCGCGCGGCCGCCGGCTTGTTGGGATCGGTCTGCGCCGTGCCGACGAGCGAAATCTTGGCGAGCTCGAGATCCAGATCGATGGCGAGGTCCGAAGGCTGGCCCTTCATCATCACGATCGGCGATTTCACCTCGCTCTTGAACGCGACGCGCTTGCCCTTGTATTCGACGTCGCCGGCGATGCGGAACGGCCGATCGCCGCCCGGCAAGGAGATGTCGAGGTTCGCCTTGGCGAGCTCGTGGCGGGCGCCACTGCGTGCATCGGAAAAGATCACGTGGCCGCGAACGATGCGCAGCGATTCGACCTGCAGCGTGTTGAAGATGTCGGTCGGTAGCGCGGCCGGCTTCTGCGCGGACTCGCCGGGTTTCGCCGGCGCCGCGGCGGGCGCGCCCGCGGGCTTGTCGAACTGCCAGTTGGGCTTTCCGTCCTTGTCGATCTCGAGGATGATGTCGGGCTCGACGAGCTCGAGCGCCACGATCTCGAAGCGTCCGCTCAAGAGCGGGCCGAGCTTCAGTTTCAGGTCGAGGCCCTTGAGCTTGGCCATGTCCTTGGCGGCGGCGCCGGGCCGGTTGCCGAAGACGACATCGCGCGCGGAGAGCTCGAGGTTCGGCAGGATGGAGAGCTTCAATTCGCCGCCGAGCTTCAAGTCGCGCCCGGTCGCGGCTTTGACCCGCGTCTCGATTTGATCCTTGTAGGCGGACGTCGGGATGAGGAACGGGACGATGAGCGCCAGCGCCACCAGAACCAGGATCACCGATAGCGTGCCGACGACGAGCCGCTTGATCCACCGCATGTTTTTCTTGCTCCCTGACAGGCGCCGTTATGGCCGCGCCCACCGCTCCGCTTGCGGCGATGCGGCGGACTCAACCACCGCGCAGCCTCAGCGTCCACTCACACAATGTTGTGGCGGCGATATGGCAGAGCTGTGGCGGCGCGGGCCGACGGGGGTCTGCAAGACTGCGGCGCGCCGGCAGCACGAGGATCGAGTGGAATTTCATGGCCGGGATCGACGAAGCCGTCGCAGCAAGCCGCGCGCAATTCGCGGCCGCGCCGTGAACATCGAGACGCGCCTTCGTTCATGCGGCGTCGGCTCCGCGCCGCGACCAAGCTCTGATCGAAAACGCGTTCCGATCGAACGCGACTAAGCCGATGCGCTCGTGGCGGCTCGCGATTTGGGCGCGTATTTGGAGAGCTGGTCCAGGGCGGCGTCGTGCGTCGGCGTCGGGATGTTGTGTGCCCGCCCCAGCCGCGCGATCGCGCCAGACAGGAAGTCGAGCTCGAGCGGGCGCCCCGCTTCCATGTCTTCGAGCATCGAGGGCTTGGCCTCGCGCGGGAACTGGCGCATCACGCCGATCGTCGCCGCCTCGATGTCGTCCGGTAGCGCCACTTTGCTCGCCCGCGCAACCGCCACCGACTCCGCCAGCGCCGACTTGAAGAGCGCGAAATCGCTGGGGTTCTCGAGGACGTCGCCGACCGGTTTGCGCTTTATGCAGGCGACGGCCGAGAACGACGCCAGCATAACCATCTTGCGCCACAGATCCGCGTCGATGTCGGCGGAGATCGACGCCTCGATGCCGGGAACGTCCTTCAGCGCGGCCGCGAGCGCCTCGGCGGCGGGGCGCGATGCCGGTTCGGCCGCCGCGAAGCGCACGCGGCAGAACGGAGATTTCTGCAAAACCTCGCCGGGGCCGGTCAGGAACGAGCTGACGTAGATCGTTGCCTTCAGCACATGCGCGCCCGGCAGCGCGCGGGCGACGATTTCGTGCGCCTCGACGCCGTTCTGCACCGGAACGGCACAACTCTTGGGACCGAACAGCGGGGCCGCGCGCTTCGCCACCTCGGCAAGATCGTAAAGCTTGGTCGTGAGGAAAACGGCATCGGCTGGGCCGAGCGATCGCGCATCGTCGGCGGCGGTGACGGGCCCGGTCGCGACACTCCCGAGCGGGCTCGCGAGGCGGATGCCTCTTTCCGTGAGCGCCTTCAAATTGGCGCCGCGCGCGAGGAATGCGACCGAGCGGCCCGCCTGGATCAGCCGCGCGCCGAGATAGGCTCCGACGCCGCCGGCGCCGACGATGGCGAACTTCATCGCCCTGCCCTCTTGCCGGCGAACGTCGAGGCGCGCCGGCTCATGCGGCGATGGTGTCGAAATCCGCCGGCACGTTGATTTCGAGCACGGTGAAGTCGCCGGAGAATCCGGTCACGTCGTGGCGCCGGCGCGCGGGCACGGTCATGGCGTCGCCGCGCTCGATCTTGAAGCTGCCGTGGCCCTCGATGTCCGTCGTCGCCCAGCCGTCGAGGACGTAGACGAACTGGAAATCGAGCGTGTGGTAGTGCCAGCCCGTGCTGTGGTCGCAGGGCCCGTTGGTGCGCACGACTTGCGCCTGCACGCGCCGGCCGGTCGCCGCGGTCAAGCCGAGGTCGCGGTATTCGAGGAAGGCGCGCGGGCCGACGCCGCGGATGAAGTCTTGCTCGCGATAGCGGCTGACGGCGAAGCGGCTGGGGCCGCGGTCGGGCGCCGGCTCCGGGCGCGCGCGCAGGGTCGCCACCGCCGCGGGCGCGGTGATCTCGAGCACTTCGAAGCCCGGCCCCCATTCGGTTTCGTCGTGCATCATGAAGGGCGGCAGATGCGCGCAATCGCCGGCGGCGAGCCGTACGTCCTGCTTGTCCGCCGTCGTGAAGCGGACGTATCCGGCCAGAACGTAGACGAGCTGGAAATCGAGGTCGTGGCAGTGCCAGCCGGTGCCGGGCCCGGGCGGCCCCACCAGCCGCACATGCTGCGCGCGGAAGGCGCCCTTGGACGCCGCCGCCACGCCGAGATCGCGATACTCGTAGAAGGGCCTGAGCCCGTTGCGCTGCCAGGGCGCCTCGGCGAGATGGCTGACCGAGAAGCCAGTGACCGGCGCGCGCGCGATCGGGTGGGGCAGCGCAATCGTCTCATGCATGGCATCCTCCCGCCGGAATGCAGTCGCCGGCCGAAACTTTGTTTGCTAAGCAATTCGGCGTGCGCAGTCTAACACGCGCGGCGCGGCGCGGACCATCCGACATCCCCGAGGCCCCGACATGCAGCCCATTCCCGCCACGAAGGACGCGAGCAAGCCGATCCGCCTCGACGGGCGCGTGGCGCTCATCACCGGGGCGGGCCGCGGCTTGGGCCGCGCCTATGCGCTGGAGCTCGCCGCCCGCGGCGCCGCCGTCATCGTCAACGACCCGGGACTCAATCTCCGCGGCGACGATGCCGGCGACCGAGCGCCGGCGGAGGCCGTCGTCGCCGAGATCCGCCGGTCGGGCGGCCGCGCCGTCGCCGATTTCGGCAGCGTCAGCGATAGTGCAGCGGCCGAGGCGATGGTGCGCCGCGCGGTCGACGAATTCGGCGGGCTCGACATCGTCGTCAACAATGCGGGCAACAACCGGCGCAGCGTGTTCGCCGAGATCGACCCCACGGATTTCGCCAGCGTGCTCGACGTGCACCTGACCGGGACCTTCCGCGTCACGCGCGCGGCATGGCCGGTCATGGCCGCACGCGGCTACGGGCGGATCATCTTCACGACCAGCCAGGTCGGCTTCTACGGCAAGATCGACAGCGTCTCCTACGGCGCGGCCAAGGCCGGGATCATCGGCTTGATGCACGGTTTGCGCCTGTCCGCCGAGCCGGCCGGAATCAAGGTGAACTGCATCTCGCCTTTCGCGCTCACGCGCATGGGCGACATTTTCCCCACCGAAATTGCGGCGCTGATCGATCCGGCGCAGGTCGCGGCCGCCGTCGCTTTTCTCGCCAGCGCGGACTGCCCGCTCTCGGGCGAGATCCTGATCGCGGGCGGCGGCCATTTCGCGCTCGCGCGTACGCTGGAGACCCGCGGCATCGACATCGACGATCCCAAACAGGTTTCGGCCGAGGCGATCCGGGCGCGCATCGGCGAGATCGGCGATTTCGCGAAGCCGCTGATCTATGCGGACGCGCTGAAAGCGGTCGGCGCCACCTTCGACCGCGTCAAGCGCCTAGTCGGGCTCGGCTAGAGCACATCCCGATTGGATGGAATCATCTCAGCCGTAGGGGCGGTATGGCGGCGAGAGGGGCGCACAGCGGTGCGCCCCTCCGCGTGAGGCGGTCCCGGCTAGGTCGCGCACTCACAAAGCGCGTATTCGCGCGACGGCTCGTCCGCTTTGCAGCCAGAACCGGTCGCATACCACGCGGGCTATTTATGACCGCCAATGACCCAGACCGGACATCGCGACGCTACCGCCATCGCTCGTGCGCCGACCTTGCTTGAGCCTTGTTGACCCAAATCAAGGGGCTGTACCGGTTTCTAAGTATGCTGGATCATTGCTTTTAAATACGAAACGGGAGAGAGTGGAACACGGTGCGAGAGAAACATGGACGCAAAGACCGACGACAAAAGCGCGGGCAAGTGCCCGGTCATGCACACGGCAGCCAGGTCAAATCGCGACTGGTGGCCGAACCAGCTGGACCTCAAGGTTCTCCACCAGCACTCCACCCTATCCGATCCGATGGGCGCGGCATTCGACTACGCCAAGGAATTCAAGAGCCTCGACCTCAATGCGGTGATCAGGAACCTTCGTGCCGTGATGACGGACTTGCAGGACTGGTGGCCGGCCGACTATGGTCACTACGGGCCGCTGTTCATCCGGATGGCGTGGCACAGCGCAGGCACGTACCGCGTCGGCGACGGCCGCGGCGGCGCCGGACAGGGCCAGCAGCGCTTCGCGCCGGTCAACAGCTGGCCGGACAACGCGAACCTCGACAAGGCGCGCCGGCTGCTGTGGCCGATCAAGCAGAAGTACGGCCGGAAGATCTCCTGGGCCGACCTCATGATTCTCGCGGGCAACGTCGCCCTCGAGTCGATGGGCTTCAAGACCTTCGGCTTCGGCGGCGGACGCGAGGACGTCTGGGAGCCGGATGAGAGCGTCTACTGGGGCCCCGAAGGCAAGTGGCTGGCCGACGAGCGCTACAGCGGCGAGCGCGATCTCGACAATCCTCTCGCCGCCGTGCAAATGGGCCTGATCTACGTGAATCCGGAAGGGCCGAACGGCAATCCGGATCCGGTCGCCGCGGCGCGGGATATCCGCGAGACGTTCGCGCGCATGGCGATGAACGACGAGGAAACGGTCGCGCTGATCGCGGGCGGCCACACTCTCGGCAAGACCCATGGCGCCGGCGATGCGTCGCTGGTGGGGCCCGAGCCGGAAGCCGCCCCCATCGAGGAGCAGGGCCTGGGCTGGAAGAGCAAGTTCGGCACCGGCAAAGGCGGCGACGCGATCACCAGCGGCCTGGAGGTCACCTGGACCACGACGCCGACCAAGTGGAGCAACAACTTCTTCTGGAACCTGTTCGGCTACGAATGGGAGCTGACCAAGAGCCCGGCCGGCGCACACCAGTGGGCGCCGAAGGGCGGCGCGGGCGCCGGCTCGGTGCCGCATGCGCACGACAAGACGAAGCGCATCGCGCCCGCGATGCTCACCACCGACCTCTCGCTGCGTTTCGATCCCGCGTACGAGAAGATTTCGCGGCGCTTCTACGAGCATCCGGACGAATTTGCGGACGCGTTTGCGCGCGCGTGGTTCAAGCTCACGCACCGCGACATGGGCCCGATCGCGCGCTATCTCGGCCCGCTCGTGCCGAAGGAACCTCTGCCCTGGCAGGACCCGATCCCTGCGGTGAATCATCCGCTGATCGGGAAGCAGGACGTCGCCGCGCTGAAGGCGAAGATCCTCGCGTCGGGCCTCTCGGTTTCCCAGCTCGTCGCGACGGCCTGGGCATCGGCATCGACGTTCCGCGGCTCCGACAAGCGCGGCGGCGCCAACGGCGCGCGCATCCGCTTGGCACCGCAGAAGGACTGGGCGGTCAACCAGCCGGCCGAGCTCGCGAAGGTGCTGCGCGCGCTCGATGGCATCCAGACGAAGTTCAACGCCGCGCAGGGACGCGGCAAGAAGCGGGTGTCGCTGGCCGACCTGATCGTCCTCGGCGGCTGCGCGGCGGTCGAGAAGGCCGCGAAGGCGGCCGGGCACGACGTGAAGGTGCCGTTCGCGCCGGGGCGCATGGATGCCTCGCAGGAGCAAACCGACGTCGCATCCTTCGCCCCGCTCGAGCCGAAGGCGGACGGCTTCCGCAACTATGTCGGCGGCAAGCCGCGCATGCCGGCCGAGGAGCTGTTGGTGGACCGGGCGCAATTGCTGACGCTGACGGCGCCCGAGATGACGGTGCTCGTCGGCGGCCTGCGCGTGCTCGGCGCCAATGCCGGCAAGTCCAAGCACGGCGTCTTCACGCAGCGGATCGGAGCGCTGACCAACGACTTCTTCGTCAACCTGCTCGACATGCGCACGCAGTGGCAGCCCTCCGCCTCTGCCGAGGGCGTGTACGAGGGGCGCGACCGGAAGACGAACAAGGTCAAGTGGACCGGCACCCGAGTCGACCTGATCTTCGGTTCGCACTCGCAGCTGCGCGCGCTCGCGGAAGTCTATGCCTGCGCGGACTCGAAGGAGAAATTCGTGAACGATTTCGTGGCGGCGTGGGCCAAAGTGATGAACCTCGATCGTTTCGACCTCGACTGATCTCTGCCGACGAGTTTTCGAGAGCTTCCAGAGCGCAGTCGCGACCGAGCATCGCGTGATCAGGGCCAAATCGAGGCTACGCAAATCCTACAAAGCCTGTTGGAAGCCATGGCCAAGAAATCAGGGCGGCGTTCCAAGTTGTTTTGAAACGCCGCCCTGGCGCCGAGCCCTCACAATCCGCGGGTCCCAGGTTCGAGTCCTGGTGGGCCCATTCTCATTAAATCGTTCCGCCTAGGACACTTCGTGAGGACGGATAGGGTGGCAGACCAGCCCTTCGAGGGGCAGGGGCAGCCCGGACCTGACGGCCGGTCCTGGCACCAAACGGAAGTGAACGCAGTCTCACGACTTTGACTGTAGCCGGTCCCAAAGCGGGCGCCGCGAGCAGTGTCAATCCTGCGCGCTTTTACGACGAGACGACCTAATTGGCACGCTCTCACGACGGCCCCGCTCAGGCGCCGAGATAAGCCGCTTTCACCTCCGCGTTGCGCTCGAGCTCGCGCGCCGGCCCGTCGAGGCGGATTTCGCCGTTCTCGAGAATGTAGGCGTGGTCGCTCGCCGCGAGCGCGACGGCCGCGTTCTGCTCGACCAGGAGGATCGGCACGCCGTCGGCGTGCACGCGCGCGATGATGGCGAAAAGCTGCTGCACCAGGATCGGCGACAGGCCGAGGCTCGGCTCGTCGAGCAGCAGCAGCTTCGGCTGCGCCATCAGCGCGCGGCCGACCATGAGCATCTGCTGCTCGCCGCCCGAGAGCGTTCCGGCGTGCTGGTCGGCGCGCTCCTTCAAGCGCGGGAAATAGTCGTAGACGCGCTCGAAGCCCTGCCGCGCCGCGGCCTCGCGGCGCCGCAGCCAGAGGCCGAGCAGCAGATTGTCGGCGACGGTGAGCTCAGGAAAGATCTCGCGTCCCTCCGGCACCTGGACGATGCCGCGCGCGACGATGCGGTCGATCGGCCAGCCGGTGACGTCGTCGCCCTCGAAGCGGATGGCACCCGAGGTCACGGGCACGACGCCGGAGATGCAATTGAGCGTCGAGGTCTTGCCCGCGCCGTTGGCGCCGAGCAGGCAGACGATGCGCCCCGCCGGCACCGCGAGCGAGACGTTCTCGAGCGCCCGCACCGCGCCGTAGCTGGCGGAGATGCCCCGGACCTCAAGCATGGCTGCCCTGCCCGAGATAGGCCTCGATCACGTTCGGATCGTCGCGCACCTCGGCGGCGCTGCCCTCGGCGATCTTCTGGCCGAAGTTCAACACCGTGATGCGGTCCGCCACCGCCATCACCAGCCGCATCACGTGCTCGACGAGGACGATCGTGATCCCCTGCTCGCGCGCGAGCCCGACGAGCAGCGCATCGAGCGCCGCGATCTCGCGGTTGCGCA
Organism: Alphaproteobacteria bacterium; assembly: GCA_036555425.1. Taxonomy (GTDB): domain Bacteria; phylum Pseudomonadota; class Alphaproteobacteria; order Bin65; family Bin65; genus SBBV01. The sequence continues at coordinate 15,031 of DATBLL010000147.1, forward strand.
GGCCGGCCGCGGGCTCGTCGAGCAGGAGCAGCCGCGGCTTCGACGCCAGCGCGCGCGCCAGATCGAGCTTCTTCTGATGGCCGAAATCGAGCGCCTCGGCGGGCACATGGCGCAGCGCCACGAGGCCGGTGCGCTCGAGCAGCGCTTCGGCTTCCGCCATGGCTTGGCGCTCGATTGCGGCGCGGCGGAAGCCCGGTGCGAACGGGAAATAGCCCCGCACGCGCGGCGCCATGCCGATCAGCACATTCTCGAGCACGGTCAGGCTGCGGCAGAGCTCGATGTTCTGGAAGGTGCGGGCGATGCCGAGCCCGGCGACGCGGTGCGCGGGCACGCCCAGCAGCGACCGCCCCTCGAAAGCGATGTCGCCTTCCGACGGCGTATAGAAGCGCGAGACGCAGTTGAAGACGGTCGACTTCCCCGCGCCGTTGGGCCCGATCAGCGCGTGGATCGAGCCCTTCGCCACCGCCATCGAGAAGCGCTGCAGCGCGAGGAGGCCGCCGAAGCGCACGCTGACGCCGTTGAGCGAAAAGAACGGCGCGGTCATGGCCTGACCGCGCGGCGCTTGCGCCGGACCAGGCCCCAGATGCCGCGCGGCATGAACATCATCGCGAGGATGAGGATCACGCCGTAGACGAGCTCCTGCCAGACGAGGAGATCGCGCATCGTGGTGCGCAGGACCGTGGGCAGCACGCCGAGGATCACCGTGCCGATGAGCACGCCCGGCACGGAGCCGAGCCCGCCCACCACGATCATCGACAGCACCAGCACGATCTGCGCGAAGCCGAACACCTCGGGATTGGTGAAGGATTCGTAGAGCGTGTACATGCCGCCGGCGACCCCGGCGTAGACCGCCGAGATCGCGAAGGCCACGATCTTGGTGCCGCGCACGTCGATGCCCGAGGCGGCTGCGGCGTGCTCGCTCTCGCGCACGGCGCAGAGGGCGCGCCCGAGCTTCGAGGTGGTGAGATAGAGCGTGGCCGCGAGCACCAGCGCCAGCAGCGTCGCCACCAGCGGGAAGGCGGCGGGATCGTTGCCCATGACGTGGCCGAACAGGCTCGGCGCCGGGATGCGCAGGCCGTCCGCGCCGTTGGTCATCGATTCCCAGGCGTTGAACACCCATTGGGCCCCCTCGGCGAAGGCGAAGGTGGCGAGCGCCAGATACACCGCGCGCAGCCGCGTGGCCGGAATGGCGATGAGGAGTCCGATGAGGCCCGCCAGCAGCGCGGCGCCGGGCATGGCGAGGATGAAGGGCAGCTTCAGCCTGATCTGCAGCAGCGCCGTGCCGTAGACGCCGATGCCGAAGAACGCGATATGCGCGAACGCGAACTGGCCGGCCCAGCCGAGCAGGAGATCGAGCCCGATCGCCAGCACGGCGTACATCATGATGACGTTGCCGAGGTAGAGATAGTATTGCGGCAGGTGCCCCGGCAGCAGCAGGCCGAGCGCGGGCAGCAGCAGAAGCGGCGCCAGGCGCGCGAGCGAAGGCGAGCCGAACACCGGGCCTAGACCTTCTTCGCGACGACGCGGCCGCCGAGCAGGCCCTGGGGCCGCAGCGCCAGGATCAGCATGATGACGACGAAGGGCGCCACCGAAATCGCGTTCGACGCGACGAAGAGGCCGACCAGGTTCTGGATCACGCCGAGGACGATGCCGCCGAGGATGCAGCCGGGCAGGCTCGTGAAGCCGCCGATGATGGCGGCGGCGAAGGCGAGAATGACGATCACGCCCATGTCGGGCGTCATCAAGAGCTTCGGCGCGAGCAGGATGCCCGCGATCGCCGCCAGCGCCGAGGCGATGCCCCACACCGTCATGCGCATGGTCCTGACCGGGATGCCGACGAGCGCCGCCGCGCGCGGATTCTGGCTGGTGGCGCGCAGCGCCTTGCCGGTCAGCGTGAAGGCGAAGAAGCCCCAGAGGGCCAGCATCACGACGACGGCGATGACGACGATGGCGACGTCCTGCGGCTGGAGAATGACCGGGCCGAGGACGATCGGCTCGCCCGCGAAGAGCGGCGGCAGCCGGCGCACCTCCTCGGTGTAGGGCACGACACGCGCGCTGCCCTTCAAGACGTAGGAGAGCCCGACCGTGGCGATGACCATGGCGACGAGGATGCTCTGCCCCGGCGCGGCGCGGCCCAGCACCTTGTGCAGTACGACGCGGTCGAACGCCGCGCCAAGCGCGAAGATGACGACGGCGCCGAAGGGAAAGATCAGCACGTAGGGCAAGCCGAGAAAGAGCAGCGCGAACATGCCGAGATAGCCGCCGATCATCACGATCTCGCCGCCGGCGAAATTGATGACATCGGTCGACTTGTAGACGATGACGAGCGACAGCGCGATCAGGGAGTAGACGCAGCCCGTGACCACGCCGCTCGCCAGGGCCTGGAAAATGAGCGGGAGCATGTGCCGGCGGCCGGGAAAGCGGGCCGGGAGCGGCTGCGGCCGCTCCCGCGCCCGGCGACTACATGCCGTCCTTGCCGTTCCAGAAATAGGTGCCCGGCATCAGCGTGTGCTTGGTGCCGTCGAACTTCACGAAGATCGAGGCGCGATGGCCGTCGCGGCGGTCCTTGGCGAAGGCGATCGGCCCCGCCAGCACGCCGGTGTCGAAATCGAGCGTCTCCATCGCGTCGACGAACTTCTCGCGCGTCACGTCCTTCCCCGCCTTCTCGAGCGCCATGGTGAGGGCCATGGCCGAGGGCAGCCCGTAGGTCATGAAGGCGCCGGCCTTACGGTCGGGGTAGTACTTCTTGTAGAGGTCGATCCACTTCTGCTGCTTCGGTCCGTCGGTGAGGTCGTTGAGCGGCGAGCCGTAGTAGAAATTGGCGAGGGCCGCGGGATTGCCGACGTTCTTGGCGAACACCGCCGGAATCGGCACGCCCTGCACCGCCTGGACCAGCGGAATCTTGGTCATGCCGTATTCGGCGTATTTCTGCGCGATCAGCACCGCCGGCGCCGGATAGGCGGTCGAGATGACGACGTCGGGATTGGCGGCGCGCACCTTCAGCATCGGCGCGGTGACGTCGGCGATGCGCGGGGGAATGCGCTCGATGGCGACGACCTCGGCGCCCATCCGTGCGGCGACGGCCTTCGCCGTGCCCCAGTTGGAATTGCCGAAATCGTCGTCGTGGGCGATGAACGCGACCCGCTTGCCCTTCAGCTCCTTGATCGCGAATTCCATGATCGTGGCGCCGACCGTGCGCTGCGTGCCGCCGAAGGCGCCGAAGACGTAGCGCGTCGGCGGAATCACGGCGCCGTCGCCGGCCGCGTTGAGCATCACGAACGGAATCTTCTCGCGCGTGACGAATTCCTGCGCCGCCACCGCCGCCGCCGTGCACGAGCCGCCGTTGATGATGAAGACCTTGTCCACCGTCGCGAATTTCTTGACGACCGCCACCGCCTCAGTCGGCGTGCACTTGTCGTCCTCGACGATGATCCGGATCTTGCGGCCGTGAATGCCGCCCTTCTTGTTGATCTCCTCGTACCACATCTTGGCGGCCTGCAGCGGATCGAAGCCGAACGCCGCCAATGGCCCCGACATCGGCGCGAACAGGCCGATCAGGATCTCCTTGTCGGTGAGCCCGGGCTCGGCCGCCGATGCGGGCGCGCTCAAACCCAAGAACGCCACGGCGCCGAACAAGGCGCCGCGCAGTGATACACGTTTCGTCATTGCTTCCTCCCTCTACAAAATACTTGCACGTTCACGACTCTTGCGGATCGTTTATCACGCGACCGGCACCGGCGCGTCGACCGCGGCCTCGAGCGTGCCCCAGGCGCGGTCCATCCGCAGCAGGCGGTCGAGGCCGAGATCGACGCGCTCCTGGGCGTAGCGCTTGGTCGCCGGGCTGTTGAAATAGGCGCGCAGCGCCTCCGGCGATTTCACGCCGTAGATCATCGCATAGCCGGGCCACCCGTCCTTGTCGGGCTCGGCGAGCTTGTAGCGGCGCGCCCAGAGGAAACCGGGCTGCGAGACGACATCCTTGAGATGCGCGCCATCGAGCCAGCCGAAGACCTGCTTCTCGCCGCCCGGCTTGACCCAGAACTTCACGAGGTAGACGACGGGTGCATTCACGGCGCTCCTCCTCTTCCCTGCATTCGCTCGATCCGGCTCGTCGCGCCCTAGGCCGCGGTGACACCGCCATCGACGTTGAGATCGGCGCCGGTGACGTAGGCCGATTCGTCGGAGGCGAGGTAGAGGGCGGCATAGGCGATGTCGATCGGCCGGCCCATGCGGCCCAGCGGCACGCGCCCCACGATCATCTGCTTGCGCTTCTCCGGGTCCTCGGCTTGGTCGAAGCTCGCCTGCAGCAGCGGCGTGTCGATGGCGCCGGGATTGATCGAATTGCAGCGGATGTTGTAGCCGGCGCGGGCGCAATGGATCGCGACCGTCATCGTATATTCGTGCACCGCGCCCTTGCTCGCGCCGTAGGCCGCGAGATAGGTCGGCGCCGAGCGGATGCCGGCGCGCGAGGCGATGTTGACGATGCTGCCGCCGCCGCTCGCGCGCATGGCGGGAATGGCCGCGCGGCAGCCGAGGAACACGCCTTCCACGTTCACCGCCTGCACGCGCCGCCAGTCGGCGAGGGTGACACTTTCGGGCGTGCCCTCGGGGGCGATGCCGGCGTTGTTGACCAGGATGTGGAGCCCGCCGAAGGCACTCTTGGCCAAGGCGACGACGGCCGCCCAACCCGCCTCGTCGGCCACGTCGTGGCGCAGCGGGCGGACCGACGGCCCCACCTCGCCGGCGAGCGAGGCGATGGCGCGCTCGTCGAGATCGGTCACGACGACCTTGGCGCCCTCCTCGGCGAAGAGCCGGGCGGTGGCGCGGCCCATGCCCGAGCCGCCGCCGGTGACGATCGCCACTTTGCCGCCGAGCCGAGCCATCGAAGCTTTTTCCCCTTGCTGCCGTCGGCTCAGATCGCGTTGGGCACGGCGCGCTTCGTCTTGTTCCACGCTTCGAGCATGTGCGGCGCGGCCGCGCGCATTTTCGCGTTCATCTCGGGCGTGTCGGTCGGGAACGCGAGCTCGAGGCGGTGGCCGCTCGGATCGTGGAAATAGATCGAGAGGCAGATGCGGTGATCGGCCGGCCCCAGCACCTCCACGCCCATCTCCTCGAGGCGTTTCTTCGCCGCGAGCAGCTCCTCGAGCGAGCCCACGCGCAGCGCCAGATGCTGCACCCAATCGGGCGTGTTGGGGTCGAAGCCCATCTCGGGCGATTCGGGCACCTCGAAGAACGCGACGTAGTTGCCGTCCTCCATCTCGAAGAAGAGGTGGAAATGCGGGCTGTACTCGCCGGTCGAGAGCACCGTGTCGGCCGAGACCGCCATCTTGTATTTGAGGCCGAGCGCCTTGGTGTAGAACTCGGCGGTCTTCTTCGCGTCCTTGCAGCGATAGGCGACGTGATGCAGCGACTTGACGAGCATCGGAGGCCTCACTTGATCGGAGATTGGGACGGCTCGGGGCCGCGAAGCGCGGCGCCGGCCTCGGCCGGCGTCTCGACCCGGAGACGGATCTGCTCGATGCCCTGATAGATGTGCTCGCGCATCAGCGCTTCGGCATCGACGGCGCGGCGCGCGCCGATGTAGCGGTAGATGCGGTGATGCAGCAGGTGCGATCCCTTGAGCGCCGCATAGTCGTACCAGTGGATGACGCGGCTCGAGGCGAGCGGCACCCGGCAGGTGCGGTCGATGAGGTCGGCGAGGAGCCGGTTGGCCGCCAGCTCGATGATGCGGCTGTGGAAGAGGTCGTTCATTTCCGTCCACGGCTCGCGGTGGCTCTCGACCAAGCGCCCTTTGGCCAGAATTGCGTCGCCGATGGCGAGAATGCGCTCGAGCTCGCGCGCCGCCGCCGCATCCAGGCCGCGTTCGGCCGCGAACCGGCAGGCCATGCCCTCGAGATTCGCGCGAACCTCGTGCGCGGCGGCGATCTCGTCGAGCGAGAAGCGCCGGACCGTGTAGCCGCGTTTCGGCGCGTATTCGAGCAGGCCCTCGGAGGCAAGCGTCGCCAGCGCCGCGCGCACCGGCGTCCGCGAAACCCCGAGCGCCGCCGCGAGCGGGATTTCCTGCAGGTGGGTGCCGGCCGCGTAATGACCCCGCAGAATGCGGTCGCGCAAGTCGTTCGCCGCATTTTGCGTGCGTGAATTCATGGCGGACAGCGGGGCCAGGTTAACGCCAGACGCCCGATAGCATGTATACATGCCATCGATCAATCCCGAGTATCTTGGAAGCGCGAACCCGGCGATTGGGACGAAGTGAGCCAAACCTCGGCGCGTCATGTATCCATAGCAGCTGGTTCGGGCCGGACGGTCGCACCGGGGGCCATTCCACAAACGAAAAAGCCGTGCGCCGAAGCACGGCTCGACCGCCTTCATATGCCGGTTGGTGGCTAGGCTGCTGCGATCAATTCGGCGAAGCGCGCCACGGCGGTCTCAAGCTTGAAGGTGCTGGGTAGCAGCGATGGCCGCAGCGTCCCGTTCGAACAGACCGTCACGCTCGCCATCGCTGCCACGAAGTCCGGTCCCGCAGGCGCGAGGGTGATGGCGCCCGGCGGAGCAAGGGCCGCGATCTCGCGAATGCCGCCGGCCTCCGGAGTCGCGATGACCGGCACCCCGAGGGCGAGGGCTTCGAGGGCCACGTTGGGAAGGCCCTCCCAGCGGGATGGCAGCAAGAGGGCGTCAGCCCCGGCAATTCGCTGGGCGGCATCGCGCACGAACCCGGCGAAGGTGACGCGTCCCTCGAGACCGAGGGCTCGAACGCGGCCTTCCAGGAAACCGCGATCCGGTCCGTCCCCGAGGATCGACAGCCGTGCATTCTGCCGGCCGGCGGCCATCATATCGATGACGCGATCGAACCCTTTTTGACGGGTGAGGCGCCCGACCGAGACGAACACCGCGCCCGGACCCGGTGCGCGGTCAACGGGGACGGCCGCCGCGCGCAATCCCGCTTCGTCGACCGGATTGGGCACGACCGCGATCGGACCGGGGGGGACGCCGAAATCCTCGATCAGTTCGCGGCCAAGATAGCTTGCGGGAACGATGACCCGGGCGGCGCGGCGGTAAAGGCGGCGATAGGCCCAGCGATAGAAGCGTGCCCCGATCCGGCCGCGTGCATGATGATGGGGCGTATTGGCCTCCCGCACCACGATGCGCGTCCTCCGTGGCAAGACCGGCCGGAGCGCAAGAAGCGCCAAATTCAGAGCCCCGATCGTCGAGATCACGACATCGGGCCGGCGCTTGCGCAGAGCGAGGGCAAGAGAAGGCAATGCATTGCGGATGCGCTGTTTCCCCAGGTCGATCAGGGGCACGTCGCTGGGAACCAGGCTGCGCCAAGGGCCGCCACCATGAAGCACCACGATTTCAGGCGAGAAGCGGGTTCGATCGAGCGCGCCCGCAAAGCTCAAGAGAACCCGCTCGGCCCCGCCGCCGCTAAACGATGGCAGCACGAACGCGACCCGGATGGGCGTCGCGCGCATGCCATCAGGCCGAGCGGGCGATGACCTTGGCGACCCGCGCGATCGTCGCGTCGTCGAGGTACGGGTGCATCGGAAGGCTCAGAACCCGCTTCGCCAATCTCTCCGCCACCGGACAAGACCCCTCCCCCGCCCCAAAGTCGCGATAGGCCGCCTGGAGGTGCATCGGGATCGGATAGTAGATGGCGGTGGGAACGCCCTCCTCCTTGAGCGCCGCCGCGAGTCTGTCGCGCCTGTCGGACAGGATGGAATATTGCGCCCATGCCGAACGGCAGCCGTCCGGAATTGCCGGGATCTCCACCGCGCGACCGAGAGCGACATTGTATTTCTGGGCGACGATCTGGCGCCGCTCCAATTCGGCCTCGAACACATCGAGCTTGGCGAGAATGACAGCCGCTTGAATCGTATCGAAGCGGGCATTCAAGCCGATCCGTTCGACCTGATACTTGCTGTGGCCCTGCCCATGGACCCGAATCGATGCGAGCTTGCCATAGAGGCCATCGTCGTCGCAGAAGATCGCCCCGCCGTCGCCGTAACAGCCAAGAGGCTTA